>CAZRLE010000046.1:0-1308 GCA_964600705.1 uncultured Lachnoclostridium sp.
GAAATCAAAGTCATATCATAAAAGCCACCGCAGAAAGTCCGTCCGTTCAAAGTGTCCCGTTTGCCAAGGCGTTAGCCCCACAAACCTAAATTTATTTCACCTTCAATGTCTGTACAATCATTTCTGCAGCTTCTAAAATAGTGGGTTCTGTAATATTCTCATAATCATAACTGGTTCCTGCAATTAGAATAGCATAGTTGTTCACAAGAAGCACATATTGTGTCTGGGTAGTGGAATAGGCTTTGCCATTTGTAGTACCTTCCACGGTATAGGATATTTTGTAGGCTGGTCCTATATCAAAGGTTATGTCTTCTGTTGTAAAGGCGGTGAGAGTGAGAGTATCTCCATTTACAGTCTGAGTGGAATTTAGAGACTGTGACATGGTATCCTCATCAATCGAGGTTAATTCTTTTTTTAGTTCATCCCAACTTGGCACTTCGTCTTTAAATTTCTCAATGGTAACAATTACATTAGAGGCATTTGCTCCGGTAGGTCTGATTCCACAAAGGTAAGCTCCGTCCATTGGAATGACAGAAGCTAGCCAGTCTTTTGGTGCAGAAAAAGTAAATGGACCAGCGGTTACGGTTTGTGTTTCGCTATTTGTCTTGTCTTGGGTGGCTGTTTCCTGCTTAGTAAAAGATTGTGCAATGTAGTCTGCAACTTCTAAAACAGTAGGGTCAGTAATCTTTTCGATAGGAGTTACCATACCCAGAACAGAAATCATACAATCTTCTGTAACAGTGAAGTAGGTGGCGATATTGGCATCCATGGTGACGTCATTTTCAGTAACGCTCATATCGTAATAAACCTTGGTAATAGAGCCAAGATTATTTTTGAGAGTGGAGAGTGTGTAATTACTAATAATGGCGTTTTCCCATTCTTCCTGAGCCAGAGAAGTTACGTATTCTTCCGTATACATCTGGGCGATTAATGTCTGCATAAGAGAAGCGGTTGTAGCGTTAAGCTCTTCGTCTTTCTGTAATTCAATAGTAATAGTTGAATAAGCTTCTTTGGATGGAAGGATAGAAAGACAGTAGATACCATCTTCTGCAATTTCTTCTGTTACAATCCAATCCTTTGGAATGACAAAGCTATAACCCTCTGCCACTATTTCCTTTGCTTCAAATGGGGCGTTGGAAAGTGCAGGATTTGTAGAACCTTTAACCGTAACCTTACATGTAAATTCTTTGCCTGCGACTGTTGCAGTAATGGTAGCTTTACCAGGAGCAACAGCAGTTACTTTACCTTTGTTATCTACTTTCGCAATTGCTTCATCACTGGACGTAAAAGTTGCTTTTTGGGAAGTAC
>CAZRLE010000046.1:1408-14201 GCA_964600705.1 uncultured Lachnoclostridium sp.
CTTTTACCTTTAACTTAAAGCTCTTACCAACCTTTAAGTTTTTCTTCTTTTTGCTAAGCTTGATAGTGGCTGCTTCTGCTACAGCTACATTGGTTACAGGTGTAATAATTGGAGCAACTAATGTAAGGGTTAAAGCTAATGTAAGAGCAACGTTTAGTTTTTTGAGTAGTTTCATGTGTGATTCCTCCTGATTAGAGTGGGTGTTATTAAAAAAGCACCAATAAAATGTTCTATTGGTGCTTTCAATTTGCGTGGAATTACTTCTTGGTAATATTCTGTGCAGTATAGTTAATGATTTCCTGAATAGATGGGTCTTTCACATCATCTAAAGGAAGGTTAATACCTTGAACGATAATCATAGCATTATCAACAGCAAAAATATAATCAGCTTCACTCAGTGTGAGAGAGAAGCCTTCTGTTTCTGCAGTTGCATCATAATAAAGATAGAAAGCTGTGCCAAGAGGTGTTTCTACATCAGCAGTTGTGTAATTACTAATGGTTGCCCCTGATGCCATAGCAGCAATATTTTCTTCGCTGTACTGTGTGGCAATAATTTCTTTAAAGGCATTATAACCAAGTAATCCAGCACCTTCTGCATCCTGAACAATAACCTGAACAGTAGAAGTGGTTTTGTCTGTTGGAGTAGCTGCCCATGCGGAAATACCATTTTGGGAAGCTTCTTCGCTAACCCAGCCATTAGGAACTACAAAGCTATAGCCATTGATAACTACTTCCTTTGCCTCAAATGGTGCATTTGCAACTGCTGGATTTGCAGAACCTTTTACGGTAACCTTACAGATAAGTTCATTGTCTGCTACAGTTGCAGTAATAGTTGCCTTACCGGCAGACACAGCAGTTACTTTACCTTTTGCATCTACTTTGGCAATTGCTTCATCACTGGACGTAAAAGTTGCTTTTTGGGAAGTACCTTTTACCTTTAACTTAAAGCTCTTACCAACCTTTAAGTTTTTCTTCTTTTTGCTGAGCTTGATAGTAGCGGCCTCTGCTACAGCTACGTTAGTTACAGGTGTAACAACTGGTGCAACTAATGCAAGTGTTAAGGCTAATGCAAGAGCTGCGTTCATTTTCTTGAATAATCTCATTTCTTTTTCCTCCCAATTTAATGAAATTAATGAAAGAAAATAAATTATACTAATTGCAAATTTATTTTCTTATATCAATTGAATTGTAACACAATTGTATTTTAAAAGCTAGAATGACTTTACAATAAAATACTAAAAACTTATAATATTATATATAGTTCAATCGTCAGTTCAAATGGAAAGAATCATGTGCTTGCACAATGATTTTTTTGTTTGAGCTTACGAAGGGAATACCTGCTTATGAGCGAAGTTAGCTGCGGAGCAGCGACAAAGCAGCAAAGCTGCCTTTGTGAATGGCGCAGAGTGAACTATATGAAAACATAGAGTGGGAAAATGCAATAAGGAGGAGTAAATGATGAGGAGAAGATTAGAAAAACAACTGATAAGTCTGGTATTGGCGTTGGTTATGTTTGGGCTGACAGCAGTGCCGGTTCGTGCAAATGAAGTATGGCAGCCGTTAGAACCTGCTTTTGATTATGATGTAACAGAGGAAGAGGTTAGGCAGTTCGAGGAAGAATACGAGAGACAGTTAAGGGGAGCTTCGGTTTCTTTATTATCCAATGGGGAAGAGACGTTAGAGGAATTTGCCCAGAAAAAGGCACTTGTATTGACGGCTCTTTATGGACTTTCCAGTGTGCAGTATGCGTTAATTGAAGAGGATGATATTACGGTAACCGGAGCCAGTGGTTATAAAGACAAGGACAGTAAGAAGGAAGCGGATGGTTCCACGATGTATGGAATTGGTTCCATTAGTAAGATATTTACTACAATAGCGGTCTTACAGCTTGTGGAAGATGGAAAGGTAGATTTGGATGAGCCGGTTGTCACATACATTCCGGAATTTAAGATGGCAGATGAGCGTTATAAGGATATTACGGTAAGAATGCTGTTAAATCATTCCTCTGGTATCTTAGGCAGCAGCTTTGAAAATGCAATTCTTTTTAACGACAATGATACGATAAATCATGATACATTTTTAGAGTTATTAAAAACACAAAGATTAAAGGCTGACCCGGGAGCATTTTCGGTATATTGTAACGATGGCTTTACACTGGCAGAAATTCTGGTAGAAAGAGTGAGTGGAAAGAGCTTTACCAAGTATGTTCGAAAAAATATCAAGGTTCCTCTTGGTTTGTGGGGAACGAAGACACCACAGAACGAATTTGACCGAAATCGTCTGGCAGGAATTTATTCAGGAAAGACAAAGCTTCCAACAGAAAATCTCAACCAGATAGGTGCAGGTGGTATTTATTCCACTGCAGAAAATCTGTGCTATGTAGCAGAAGTATTTATGAAAGATTCAGTTTGGGATAATGTGCTGCTTGAAGAATCAGTAGCAATGACGATGGAACTTTCTGAGCCAAAGGAAGGGTGGAGCGCATTACAGAATAAAGATTTCGGGTTTGGACTTGGCTGGGACGATGTAAATGCTTATCCATTCAGCCAGTATGGTATAAAAGCTCTGGTAAAGGGAGGCGATTCTATTTATTGTCATGGAAGCCTTATTGTGTTACCGGAAGCAAAGAAAGCAGTTGCGGTACTGTCTTCCGGTGGAAGCAGTGCGATAAACCAGATATTTGGTTCAGCCATCCTGCTCCGTGCGTTACAAAAAGACGGACTTATTGATGATGTTGATGATTATGTGAAAGCATACGAAAAACCGATAAAGCAGACCATTCCTAGTGATATGAAACAGTATGAGGGCTTTTATAATACCTTGCAGGATGTCCAAAAGGTAGAAATGAATACGGATGGCACTATGAAGTTAACCAGTTTGGGGACAAAGCAAAGTATGGTTCTGAGTTATGTAGGAAATGGTAAGTTCCGAACGGTTAATGGAAGCAGCGAGTATTGGTTTGTGAAAGAAGAAAATGGTGAGGTTTATTTAAGAGGTGGTGCTTATGCTTCACTGGCTGGAATTGGCAGTTATTTTGGAGAATATTATGCAGCACAAAAGATAGAAAACAACCCATTAAGTGAAGAAGTTGCGGCAGTATGGAATCAGAGAAAAGGAAAACGCTATTTCTTAATTAGTGAAAAATATTCTTCGGTTAATTACTTTAATGGAGGCATGTTAAGTACGGTAGATTTCTTAGAAGGCTTAGAAGGATATCTGGGAAATGCCAAGATTGTAGATGAAAATAACGCAGTCACAGACTTACAGATTCCGGAACAATATGGAAGAGAATTACGCGACTATGAATTTTACACCAAAAAGGGTGTAGAATATATTAGAATGAACAATTATCTTCTGATATCAGAAGACGGGGTGTCTAATCTTCCGGTTGAGAAGAATTATGATATTACCATTGATAAAAATGGTTATGCCAAATGGTATTTTGTAAATAAGAAAGCGGCAAAGCGAGTAATGAAGGTAGAGGTGCCGGAAAACGGAAGTGTTTCTGTTTATGATAAAGATGGAAATTGTGTACTTTGCTCTTATGTAACCGGTAAAGCTAAGATTAAACTTCCAAAGGGCGGATATGTGGTGTTTGCAGGAGACAAGGGAGCAGAATTTACAGTAAAAATAAAAGATAAGAAATAAACAGGGGTGAATGTATGACAATGCAGATACCTGAAAAGGTGGAACAGATAATAAATGTATTGATGAAAAATGGATATGAAGCCTATGCAGTTGGCGGATGTGTGAGGGATTCCATATTGGGAAGGATGCCGGAGGATTGGGATATTACAACATCTGCACAACCAGAGCAGGTGAAAGCATTGTTTCATCGCACCATAGATACGGGAATTCAGCATGGAACAGTAACAGTTATGATGGATAAAGAAGGCTTTGAGGTTACAACCTATCGAATTGATGGAGAGTATGAAGACAGTCGTCATCCAAAGAATATTGAATTTACTTCCAATCTGGAAGAAGATTTAAAACGCCGTGATTTCACAATTAACGCAATGGCTTATAATCCCAAAGAAGGATTAGTAGATATTTTTGGCGGTATCGAAGATTTGGAAAAAGGAATTATTCGTTGCGTAGGTAATGCAAAGGATAGGTTCTCGGAAGATGCCCTTCGAATCCTCCGAGCAGTACGCTTTGCCGGACAGTTAGGTTTTTCCATAGAGGAAGAGACAAAGGAAGGTATTGTAGAACTTGCTCCAACTCTTAAAAACATCAGTGCAGAACGTATTCGAGTGGAACTGGATAAATTGTTAATGGCAAAATACCCAGAGTTAATTAAGGTGGCATCGGAAACCGGTATCTGTAAAGTGGTTCTGCCAGAATTAGACAGAATGCTTGCCCGGGAACAGAATAATCCACACCACATTTATAATGTAGGTGACCATTGTATTCAAGCAGTTCGTCTATTGAATCAGGAATATAAGAATTCACCAGAGTATGATAAAAAGACCCATTCCATTTTGGCTTGGACCATGCTTTTGCATGATGTGGGAAAACCGGATTGCTACACAGAGGATGAAAAAGGGATTGGTCATTTTTACGGTCATGGAGAAAAGAGTGCCGAGCTGACAAAGAAGATTTTAAAACGCCTAAGATTTGATAATTATACCATTGAAACCGCCACAAGACTTGTAAAATGGCATGATTATACCTTTGGAGAAAAAGAAGCTTCCATGCGTAAGGCAGTTAACAAGATAGGAACGGATATTATGGAGTTCTTATTTATTGTGAAACGTATGGATGCACTGGCACAGAATCCAGATTATCTTGAAGAAAAGCTTGCAAGATTGGAAGAGGAAAAGACACTTTATAAAGAAATCAGAGAGAAACAGCAATGTCTGACATTAAAAGAGCTTGCCGTAAATGGAAGGGACTTGATGGAAGCTGGATTTGAGAAAGGGAAAATGCTTGGTGAAATCTTAGAATATCTCTTAAAAGAAGTGTTGGAAGTACCGGAACTTAATGAAAAAGGGAAGCTTTTAGAACTGGCAGAAGCGAAGTTTCCGAAGGAGAAATAATTACAAATAGAATAAAGTTAAGGTCGAATACAATTAATACAGAATAAAATACAACCTCTCTACATAGAATGAAATGCGATTACATGTAGGGAGGTTTTTTTATGGACAATCGATTTGCGGAAATATTAGAGGCTTATGAATTTGATATACATAGTATCAGTAGAACGAGGGGAGCCTTTCTTTTAGATACCAGTGGGGGTATGAAGCTCTTAAAGTGCCTGGAAGGTTCGGAAAAGCGTGTTTATCTGGAAAAAGAGGTAACCACATTTTTGCGTGAGAATGGATATGAAAATGTGGATTATTTGATTCCAAATCGAGAGGGTGAGTGGATAACAAAGGATTCCGTGGGGGAAAAGTATTATATTAAAAACTGGTTTCGCGGAGAAGGGTTTGAGCCAAAGGATAAAACGAAAGCCATAGAGGGAGCCAAAGCCCTGGGTGAAGTACATACAATATTAGGGAAATTAGAGCTGAGCGAGGAATTGGTAAGAGAAGAGCCAATTGTTGCGGCATTAGAAAAGCATACGAGAGAAATGAAAAGGGTAAGAGCTTACATTCACAGCAAAAAACAGAAAAATGAGTTAGAAGCAGCCATGATAGAGAACTATAGTATGTTTTATGAAAAAGCCGTGGAGGCACTAAAGCTTTTGGCAATGCTGGATTATAAAGAATCCAAAGTGACCCATGGAAGCTTCACTTATCATAACGTGTTATTCTATAAGGAAAGAAATACCGGAGTTGTAAATTTTGACAGGGCAGCGGTGGGATTTCAGATAACCGATTTATATTATTACCTGAGAAAACTTATGGAGAAAAATGACTGGTCGCTGGCACTTGGAAAGCAGATATTAGAGACCTACCAGCGTAATTGTCCAATCAATGAAGCCCAGTGGAAATTACTTGCCTTATTACTGCTTTATCCGGAAAAATATTGGAAAATCTGCAATCATTACTACAATACGAAAAAGTGCTGGATTGCAGGGCGCAGTATGGACAAATTAGAAGCAGTATGCCGTCAGGAAAGTAAGAAAGAACGGTTTTTGAAGGAAGTATTTGCCCTTTCCATTTAAGGGGAATTAGTGTATACTGTTTGTGTGGAAAGGATAATACCTATCTGCAAAGATAAGAAGATGACAAGAAAGCTGTTTGGAGTTTCAGACGCAGGCAGCGGAATGGAAGGATATATGAGATACAAAAGAAAGATAATGGCTTTCCTTTTGGTTGTGTTAGCCAGTCTGTGTCTGGCAGGCTGTGGCACAAGAGGAGGAGATAGTACAAAGGGTGATGGGACACAACAATCCTCGCCGGGTATTAACGGAGAAAATATAGATGCGGAAGCGACAATCCTGGGCGTAGTAAAAATGATTGACAGTGTACAGGGAAGTATCACCATTTATGATATTGAGAATGAAATAGATATGGTATTTACCTACACAGGAGCAACAGATGTAAGAGATTCCTATGATAAAATGATTACCATGTCACAGGTGGAGCTTGGAGAAATTGTGCATGGTACTTATAATTACTCCAATAGAAAGCTTACTAAGCTTTCTATCAGTACAGAAGCATGGACATATAATAGTGTAGATAAGATGTCCATAGACCAGAACAAGCACATTATTACCATTGCAAAGAAATTATATCAGTTTGATGACCGTCTTGTAATTACAGATGGGGAGCGTTTGATAGAAGCAATCGATTTGAATGAACAGGATGAGTTAGCAATCAAAGGAATTGATAAATTTATCTATTCTATTCGTGTAACCAAAGGGCATGGCTATGTCAGACTGAAAAACTATGATGCCTTTGTAGGAGGAACCATTGAAGTGGGTTACGGCATTATAGTCCCAGTGGTGGAGGATATGCTGATAGTGGCAAGAGAAGGTTCTTATCGTGTTGTAATAGAAAATGGCGAGTTGCAGGCAGAAAAAAATATTACATTGTGCCGAGATGAGGAAGTAACCTTAGATTTGTCCGATTATAAGCCAATCGAGGAACGAGTGGGGTATGTAAACTTTAATATCAGCCCGATTGGAGCAGACCTTTATATCAACGGAATCCTTATGAATTATGCAGAAGATATTAGGTTAAATTATGGTGACCATGTAATTCGAGTGTCACTGACAGGATATGAAGACTTTGCAGGAATCCTAAGTATCGGAGAATCAACATCAACAGTGAGTATAAGTCTGGCAGAGATAACAGATGATACGTCAAAAAGTACATCTAGTAGTTCTGGAAGCTCGACCAGCGGTTCTTCAGGAAGCGTAACCCATGAGGATAATGACGATTCGGAAGATAAAGCTTCAGAAGGCTCTGGCACAACTTTGGAGAAAGAGGAATCTTCCGAAGGAACACAGGCAATGGGAACCACCGAAGTAGATAAAGACCATAAAATCACCATTCAGGGACCAGAAGGGGCAAAGGTGTATTTAAATGGTGTTTACAAAGGAACTGCCCCATTAAGCTTCGATAAAGAAATTGGAACTCACACCATCACCTTGAGCCAGACAGGGTATGTAACAAAGAGTTATACCGTGGAAGTGAAGGATAATGGGGAAGATATTACCTTTAATTTCCCTGCTATGGTGGCAGAGTAAGGGTTATATAGGTATATAATAGTAGGTTTATAAAAGCCGGAAAGAAGTTTTAGTGAAGAAACTTCCTTCCGGCTTTATTCATTTATTAATGTTAAAGGTAAATACATATTACAAATTAGATGGAACTGCCGTAGAAAAAAATAGGGATAAAAAAGTGTCAGATGGTTATGAGTAATGAAAAAAGAAGAATATCAACTTGGTTCGATATTCTTCTTTTTGTCTTGATATAGTTCTTTTTGTTTGGTATAATATTCTTATAACAAATGGTATATTTCTATAATCAGAGGTGATTTCATGTCAGATAAGATGCTGGTAAGAGAAGCGGCTACCCACTGGGGGTTAACGGAACGTCGCGTTACAAGTCTTTGCAAAGAAGGTAAAATTGAAGGTGCCAGAAAAGAAGGGCGTTCATGGGTGATTCCTGTTGACGCACAGAAGCCCATAGATAATCGTATCAAGTCTGGTGTGTACTTAAAGGCAAAAGGTCAGGGTAACTTGCCGCTTCCAATTGGTGTATCTGAATATCGTATTGCTTCAACGGAATATTATTATATTGATAAGACGATGCTAATTAAGGACTTCATTGATGAACGTCCAAAGGTATCTTTATTTACACGTCCGCGTCGTTTTGGTAAGACTTTGAATATGGATATGCTTCGCACATTCTTTGAGAAGACAGAGGAAGATACTTCTATTTATTTCAACGATAAGAAGATATGGAAGTGCGGTAAGAAGTATCAGGAATACCAAGGAAAGTATCCGGTTGTTTTTATGTCTTTTAAGGATATTAAGTTTGACTCGTGGGAGGAAACTTTAGATGGTCTTTTGGTGGTAATTGGAAATGAATTTACCAGACATAGTGAGCTAACGGAGTCGGAAAGCTGTGTAGATGCAGATAAGGCCTATTACTCAAAAGTAATAAAGGGCGAAGTGACAACTGGTGAATTGGCAAGTTCTCTGCTTATGTTGTCTAAAATGCTCCATGAACACCACGGTGTGGCTCCTATTATCATTATTGATGAATACGATACGCCAATTCAGCAAGGTTATATAAGTGATTTTTATGAAGAAGTCATTTTATTTATGCGCAATTTGTTTTCTGGTGGTTTGAAGGATAATCATCATTTATCTTATGGTTTTTTGACTGGCATTTTGCGTGTTGCGAAGGAAAGTATTTTTAGTGGGCTTAATAACTTAAAAATCAATTCCATTCTTGATAACAAATACAGTGAATACTTTGGTTTTACATCGGATGAAGTTCGTGAAATGGCAAAATATTATAAGGCTAAGGATAAATACGAAGAAATTTGTGCATGGTATGATGGATACCGATTTGGTAAAACGGAGATATTTAATCCATGGTCTGTTATTAACTATTTTAATAATGAATGCGAGCCAAGGGCTTTTTGGCAGTATACAGGAAGTAATGATATTATTGGTGAGATTTTAAGTGAGGCAACAGAAGATATTTATGAGAAATTGAATGCCCTTTTGCAGGGAGAGTCGGTTTTGACTTATATAGATACAGGGGTTATTTATCCGCAGATTAAGAAAAATCCTGCTTCTGTATATAGTTTTCTGTTGGTTGCCGGATATCTTAAAGTAGTGAAAGCGGTAACTTCCACTACTGGAGATTTTATGTGTGAAGTGGCTCTGCCTAACAGGGAAATTTCTTTTGTATACAATAAGGAGATTTTACAGGAATTGGGATATGTGGTTCCTGCATCCACAGCTGTTGCCATTCAGGAGGCTCTTTATATGGAAGATGTAAAGAAGCTTAAGGAGTGTATTGGTAAATTATTGATGCAGTCGGTTAGCTGTTATGATGCAATTGGTGAGAATTTTTATCATGGGTTAGTGCTTGGACTCTGTGCCATGATGGATAATCGATATTATATTTCATCTAATAGGGAGTCGGGAGAAGGGCGATATGATATTAGCCTTATGCCAAGAGAAAGATTGAATGGAAATGAAGTACTTCCAGGGATTTTGGTTGAACTGAAAGCTGATAAGAATTGTAGTGACGAGAAGTTGAAGAAGCTTTCAGAGGATGCACTAAACCAGATAAAGGAACGCAAGTATGATACAGAGATGCTTTCAAAGGGTGTTGAAAACATTGTGAAGTATGGAGTTGCATTTAGTGGCAAAAAAGTGGAAATTACAATGGAATAATGGGAAATTCAAGGAGCGGGGTCATATCCAGACTCCTTTTCTCATATAATAGATAGTAAAGTTATGTCATATAACATGGCAGAATGGAGAATTGCATGAAGAAAATTATCCCACTTATTTTAGTAGTACCCCTTTTATTTACCGGTTGTACCATTTCCAAAGAAGAAAGTGCAGAAAAGATTTCAGATGTAGACTTTACTGTGGTAGAGGACATTGATATTCCTGAGGAGGTCAAGGAAGTCATCGAGGAACGCAAAACCAATCCGTTTCAGGTAGCATATATTACAGATGGTGCTACATACATCATAGTTGGTTATGGTGAACAGGCAACGGGTGGGTACAGCATTGCGGTAGAGGAACTTTATCTTGCAGAAAATGGCGTGCATGTGAAAACAACCCTTCTTGGACCGGATAAAGATGTGACGGTAGATTCCCGTCCTTCCTATCCGTATATCGTATTAAAAACAGAAATCACAGAAGAAGATGTGGTGTTTGACAAATAGCGGCTGTTATGTTATAGTAAGCGGAGTGTCAATTGGTATTGATACAATTATAATGAGAGAACGGAGGCAGAAGAATGCAACAGGCAACAATTAGCCAGGTGCGCCGAGTGGTGAATAATCACATAGGAAGTAGAGTAAAGGTACTTGAGAACCAGGGCAGACATAGGGTAGATGTAACAGAGGGAGTTATTACAGAAACTTATCCGAGTATTTTTCTGATTCAGGTGGAGAATGAGGTGGAAGAAGGCTTTAAGACAGTGTCCTTTAGCTATTCCGATGTTTTAACAAAAGATATTAAAATGGTGCTTTGCAGTTAGGCAAGGCACTTTTTTGCTTTATAGGGTTAGGGTGTCAAAAGGTAATCAGCGAAATGCGGATAAATTACCTGGAATTTTGATTGAATTAAAATATGATGAGGCAATAAGTCATACAAACTAAACTAGGACAGGTCACAGGAGTTTATACTTTTGCGACCTGTCTTTTTGTTCTAAATAAATTCCTTTCTGAATAAAGTGTAGTAATACCGCCTATGGACAAATGGAGATACAAGACGAATTTTTAAAGGCAGGCATTTTTGCAAAACAGGGAGGACAGGTAGAATGGAGTTATTGAAAAAGAATATTCATATGGACCAGATAAAGTGTCAGAGTAATCTACAGCTCACCTTAGATGATGATTATAATGTACCTGATGTAAAGCCGGATATTGAGCGAATTGTGAAAGAGCAGGGAATCATTCAGATTCAGGAAGTTACACCGATTAATGGGAAGCTTCTTGTGCGGGGAGGTTTGGAATTTAATATTTTATATATTGGGTTAGGTGACAGCCAGCCATTACATAATATGAGAGGAATGCTTCCTTTTGAAGAGACGGTTAATATGGATAATGCCTGTGCAGAGGATGCTATCCGGGTGAAATGGGAATTGGATGATATGACAACTTCCATGATTAATTCCAGAAAGCTGAATGTGAAAGCCATTGTCAGTCTGGATTTTACGGCAGAAAATATTTATGATGAAGAGGCAGCAGTAGGGGTAGAAGAGGGAGACGAAGTAGAGCATCTGACAAGATGTGTTCCAATTACAAGTCTTGCACTATCTAAAAAAGATACCTGCCGTGTAAAGGATGAGGTGACGATTTCACTTGGAAAGCCTAACATTGCAGAAATCTTGTATTCTGAATTTGAATTGCAGAATATGGATACCCGCCTTTTAGATAATAAAATTGCTTTGAAAGGTGACTTAAAGATTTTTGTACTTTATGTAGGAGATACACAGAATCAGATGGTGCAGTATTACGAAAATCAGATTCCAATCAGCTGTATGTTAGATTGTAATGGTTGTGATGAAATGATGATTTCAGATATTGGTGTTTCGATTTTATCGACAGACATTCAGGTAAAACCAGATGATGATGGAGAAGAACGAATACTTGACATTGAGGCAGTGCTGGAGCTGGATATTAAAGTTTATGAAGAAGAGGAATTGGAAATATTAAGTGATTTATATTCAGTAGAAGAGGAACTTGTTCCAATTAGAAAAGAAACTGGATATAAAAATATTCTGATGAAAAATAATAGTAAGGTTCGTCTTTTGGAGAGTGTGTCTTTAGAAACCGGTCAACCACAAATTCTGCAAATCTGCAATGCTTCGGGTGTGGTAAAAATTGATGAGAAAACCATTCGGGAAAACGGAATTTTAGTAGAAGGAATCTTAGAGACGCAGCTTCTTTATATTACAGAGGACGACCAGCGCCCACTTGGAGTGTTAAAAGGAATGATACCATTTTCGCAGATGGTGGAAGTGAAAGGGATTATGCCAAACAGTATTTATGAGATACGGGCATCTGTAGATCAGTTGAATACTTTGATGGTAAGTGGAAATGAAGTTGAAGTCAAAGCTTCTGTGAATCTGGATACTATTGCATTTAATGTGACAGAAGAAAAAATTATTGTTGATATAGAAAGTAAAGGTTCTCTGATGGAGAAGATTGAGAGTCTGCCAAGTATCGTTGGCTATGTTGTGGAAGAAGGAGATACCTTGTGGACAATTGCAAAAAACTTCTTTACCACAGTGGATAAAATTAAAGAATTGAATGCGCTGGAAAGCGATAAAGTGAAACGGGGAGATAAATTGCTGCTCGTAAAAGAAGTAAAAGGGATGCTGTAAATTTAGGTTTGTGGGGCTGACGCCTTGGCAAACGGAACACTTCGAACGGACGGACTTTCTGCTGTGGCTTTTATGATATGACTTTGATTTCGAGGAAGTCTTTGAAAAAAGAACAAAGTAGATATATTTTACTGGCAACCTTTCAAACTAAAGTAAAACTTAATACTTTCGAATTTTGCCCCTATTGTGCGGTTCTTTCGTCGACTGGCTTGCACTTTCGAACCGCACTTGGCAAAATTCATCAAGTATTGTTTTGCTAATAGTTTTCAGGTTGGCTATCGTAAAATATATCCACATTTGTTCTTTTTTAT
>CAZRLE010000047.1:0-12901 GCA_964600705.1 uncultured Lachnoclostridium sp.
GTGCAGCAGATGATGCAGCAGGATTATCTATTTCTGAAAAAATGAGAAGTCAGATCAGAGGTCTTGAGCAGGCTTCCACAAATGCACAGGATGGTATCTCTTTAATCCAGACAGCAGAAGGTGCTTTAAACGAATCTCATGCTATCTTACAGAGAATGAGAGAACTTGCAGTTCAGGCTGCCAATGGTACAGAAACAGACGACGATAGAGAAGCAGTTCAGAATGAAATTTCTCAGTTACAGGATGAATTAACAAGAATCTCTGAAACAACAGAATTCAATACAATGAAGTTGTTAGATGGTTCTCTTGAAGTAGCATCTAAGAATTTTGATTACAAGTCTTCTCAGCCGGATGCATTTGGTATCGTAGCAGCGACAGCAGGAAGTTATGAATCAGCAGCTATTGCAGATATTACACCAACATCCGATGGTAAAGATGGCGATGATTTTTACAGCTATCAGGTAGGTTATGTAGATTCTGATGGTAATACTAAAGAAATTACATTAAAATTCAAATTAGAAGTTGATAGTGTAGATGCAGCTTTAGCAACACCAACTGGTAAAGGTTACTTAGTAGCAGAAGATGGTACAAAATATGCTATAGCTGAAGGTTTCAAGGATGGTGCTCAGAAAATTACAGCAGCTGAGTTTGAAACTGCTGTGCTTGCAGAGTTAAAGAAAACTGAATTGGCCGATGACTTCAAGATTACATCAACTGGCCAGAAAATCAAATTCGAAGCTAAATCAGATGGCACAAGTGAACCTGTTATTACACATGTTGCACATGGTGAAACAGCAAATGGTGTAACAGGTCAGCAGACACCTTTAGCAGTTACACATACAGCTGCGACAGATGAAACTATTTACTTAGATGCTTCTAAACAGACAGCATACACAGGTACACCAACTGAAAATGTAGAAGATAACATCTTTGAAGTAGATGGAAAGAAATTCTTATTTGCAACTAAGAAGGGTATTGATGCATTAGATAAGAAAGCTTATGCGGATGTTACTATCGTCGAAACAGCAGCAGCTGCACCAACGGCAGCAGAAGCTAAAGAAATGGCTAACTTAATTAGTCAGAAGACGGGGTTAAAAGCTTATACAGCAGCAGCTACTACAAGTATCAATACTGAAGCTGCTGGTACTTTGGTTGCACTCAAGAAAGTGGGTAATGAAGCTGCTGGTATCTCTTTACAGATTGGTGCTAACGAAGGTCAGACAATGGAGTTCTCTATTGGTGATATGAGTGCAAAAGCACTTGGTGTTGCAGGGGATACAGTTAACTTAGCTACACAGGATGGCGCTCAGAAAGCAACTACTACTATTGATGCAGCAATTAAGAAGGTTTCTGCACAGAGAAGCCAGTTAGGTGCCGTTCAGAATCGTCTTGAACATACAATTTCTAACTTAGATACAGCAGCAGAAAATACACAGTCTGCAGAATCTCGTATCCGTGACGTTGATATGGCTGAAGAAATGGTTAACTATACAAAGAACAATATCCTTCAGCAGGCTGCTCAGTCTATGCTTGCACAGGCTAACCAGTCTACACAGGGCGTTCTTTCCTTATTACAGTAATTGGTAATGAAATAAGAATGGGTATGTGATTTGTGGTAGATAACTGTTAAAATGAATGAAATATCTATCAGAATAAAGGAACTGGCTCCGATTAGGAGCCGGTTCTTTTGTGGTTTCATTATGCCTGTTGCAAATCCAAAATTTCCTTTATTTTGTCAATTGGCATATCTGCGATTTCACTTATCTTTTCTAAGGTAATATCATTTTTGAACATTTTCTGTATCATTTCAATATGTCCTTTCTCAATACCACGTTCTTCTATTAAATCGGCTAAATTACACATTTGATTTACACCTTCCATTTCTTTTGATGATGTTACTATACTGTATTCGTTTTCTAAAATATTTTTCTTTTCGATTGGGAGTAGCTGTTCGTTGAAAAGTACCTCTAATAATCGGAGTAATGAACCATTTTCTTCAGTGACTTCATCGCTAAGGCAAATCATTATACCTGTCATCAGGTCATAGCGTGCTTTGCCATTAAAGTTTCCGATTAGTGGTGTCTGTTTTATATCATATTTGGTAATTGTATTTTGGGCATACTTTGGTGTATCCATACATATCCAGATAGAATATACTTTTTTGATATCATCGTAGTTATCAGCGGTAAACTCGGTGTCTAACTGGGCAGATAATTGTCGTGCCAGATAGAAAATACAGCGTGTTACCAAATCATAACCGGGATAATATTTTTTCTGGGCTTCCACATTGATGAGGAGTTTGATTTTTTCTTGCATTTCGATAAAGGGGAGGATTACTGAAAAACGAATATCATAGGTCACCTGTCCTTCGTTTGGAACAATGTCCTCGGTTCCAACACCAGTTATTTTGTCGGTCTGTTTTCCAGGATATACTGAAACAGAGGCTATTTCAGGTTCACCTTCGGTACAATTCATAATTTCACTGATACTTAAGTCTTTGAATTCAGTGGCACAATGTTTTAGTATCCAAGATAAAATATTTTTGTTTGCCAGAATATTTCTGGCTTCTGCATTATATTTTGCTTTATGTACAGCAATATCTAATGCGTTTGAAATATGTGTGTTCATAAATAATCTCCTTTGCATTGATTATTTAGACACATTCTCTTTGAACATTAAAAAATAATAAACTCTCTTAAGAGAAGTGTAACACAAGTAGAATTTGAATGCAAGGGATTTACAAATCTGTTTGATTGTAATTAGAACTCCTTCAGAGTTAATTCGAAAACACAACGTGCGCATCCGCCCAATAAAAAATGCAAGAACATATCGAATGTTTACATTCGCATATGTTCTTGCATTTTTTATTGGGCTCTTTAGAGCACGATTATTCTTCGTCAAACATTTCTTCGAATTCGCAAGTATCAAGATATTCATCAAATGCATCGGATACAGCTTCGAATTCTTCGTCATCTTCGATGTTAAGAAGTTCTAATTCACCATTTTCTAATTCTCTGAAACGATATAAGAATACTTCACCGTCTGCATCAGTTTCAGCTTCTTCCATAGGAAGTAAAGCAATGTACTGAAGGTCGCCTACTGGGAAGATTGTTAATACTAAACATTCCATTTCGCTTCCATCGTCTAATGTTAAAGTTACTGTTACTTCTTCGTCTTGTTCAAAAACAGGATTCTGTTCACTCATTCTATTTACCTCGCTTTTCATAAATCTATAAAATAACATGAATGCCCCGAATAAAATGGACACAAGTAAACTTTAGCAGATACGGGTATAAAATGCAAGTAATAGTTTTCTTGAGCTTCCTTATTTTGTAACTTCGCATAACTGAAGCTACAAAATAAGGAAGCTTAAAGAAACTGTAACTTGATTTTTAAAGGGGATTATGGGAAGATAAATAAAAAGAATTAATTGCAGTTTGGGTGACGTAAGAAAGAGGGATTAGTTGGAACGGACAATTAAAATATCGGTTAGAAATCTTGTTGAATTTATCATGCGCTCCGGGGATATTGACAATACCCGTGGAAGTGGTGCGGATACGGATGCTATGCAGCAGGGAAGTCGAATTCACCGAAAGATTCAAAAGTCTATGGGGAGTAATTATGATGCGGAAGTGCCGCTTAGTATTACGGTTCCGATAGAACGGGAAGGGATGTCCTTTGAACTTTGCGTGGAAGGCAGAGCGGATGGGATTATTCATGAGGAAGACTGGCATTGTATTGATGAAATTAAAGGAATCTATATGGATTTGGATTATCTGGAAGAGCCTGTGGGAGTACATCTGGCACAGGCTATGTGTTATGCCTATATTTATTCAAAAAAGCATGATTTGAAGGAAATTGGTGTAAGACTTACTTATTGTAATATAGAGACGGAGAATATTAGATATTTTGATAAGGAATGTTCGTATGGAGAGTTAGATGAGTGGTTTGGAAAGCTCACGGATGAATATGCCAAGTGGGCGTGCTGGCAGTGTAAATGGGCAGAAGAACGGAATAAAACCATAAAACAGCTGGAGTTTCCATTTCCCTATAGACCGGGGCAGAATGACCTGACCAAAGGTGTATATCGAAGTATTCTGAGGGAAAAGAGGCTTTATATCGAAGCACCGACTGGAGTTGGAAAGACGATTTCTACGGTGTTCCCTGCCATAAAGGCAATGGGAGAAAGGATTACCAGTAAGATTTTCTATTTGACGGCAAAGACCATTACAAGGACGGTAGCCGAAGATACGGTGAAGCTTCTGGTGGATAGGGGAATACAGTTAAAGGCGGTTACCATTACTGCCAAAGAAAAGATTTGTGTGTTGGATAAATGTGAGTGCAATCCAAAGGCTTGTGAACGTGCAAAGGGGCATTTTGACAGGGTAAATGATGCGGTGTTTGACTTATTAACCAGTGAAAATCAGATTTCAAGGGATCTGATATTAGAATATGCAGCAAAGCATAAGGTCTGCCCGTTTGAAATGTGTCTGGATGTAACAACTTGGGCAGATATGATTATATGTGACTACAATTATGCCTTTGACCCCAATGTATACCTGAAGCGATTTTTTGCCGGTGAGAAGAAAAATGATTATGTTTTCCTTATAGATGAGGCACATAATCTGGTAGAGCGTGCAAGGGAAATGTATAGTGCCACCCTTTATAAAGAAGATTTTCTTGAAGTGCGAAAGCTTGTAAAGGGATTTAGCAAGAAAATGGAGAAGAGGCTTAGTAACTGTAATCTGGATTTACTGAAACTGAAACGCGAATGTGAAGAGTTTGAGGTAGTAAATGGAATTCAGGATTTGGCATTGCATTTACTAGGGTTAATGGCAGAATATGAAGAGTTCTTAAAGGAGTTTCCGAATTTTGGTGATAGAGAAAAGGTATTGAATCTTTATTTTGATATTCGACACTTCCTAAAGATTTATGATTTGCTGGATGAGAAATATACCATTTACACGGATTATGATGAGGGAGATAATTTCAGAATAAAGCTTCAGTGCATGGATCCTTCTACCAATATTCGTAATTGTATCAGTAGAGGTAGAAGTGCGGTATTCTTTTCTGCAACCCTGCTGCCTATTCGTTATTATAAGGAACAGCTTGGAGGCGAAGAGGATGATTATGCAATCTATGCACCATCACCATTTAAGGTGGAACAGAGGCTTTTGATGATTGCACAGGATGTCAGCACTCTTTATAATCGCAGAAACAGACAGGAATTTGAGAAAATAGCGGATTACATCAAACAGTTTACGGATGCAAAGAAGGGAAACTATTTCGTATTCTTTCCATCTTATCAGATGATGAATCAGGTGGCTGAATGTATGGAATTATCAGCGGAAAAGGAACTGTATATTCAGCTTGCGAATATGACGGAAATGGAGAAAGAAGAATTTTTGGCGTTGTTTGAAGAAAATCTGTCTGTTACAAGAATTGGTTTTTGTGTAATGGGCGGAATCTTTGGAGAAGGAATTGATTTGAAGGGAGACAGACTGATTGGTGCGGTGATTGTAGGAACGGGGCTTCCTATGGTATGTAATGAAAGAGAGTTGTTCCGTGGCTATTATGAAGAAAAGAATGGTTCGGGGTTTGAGTATGCTTACCTATATAACGGAATCAATAAAGTGCTGCAATCGGCAGGAAGAGTCATACGAACAGACCAGGATAAGGGAGCTGTTCTTTTATTGGATGAGCGTTTTGGAAGAAGGCAATACATGGAACTGTTCCCGAGAGAGTGGTTCCCGAATCAGTTTGTGAACCGCCACAATATGTCTGGGGCATTGGAACGATTTTGGAAAGAAGAAGAGTGAAAAATAGTCTGAAATATTGTGCTTTTCTGTAAAAGATATTATACTGTTTATAAAGAGAAATGCCGATATGTATAATATAGGAAAAGGAATGATGAGATTGTTATTTGTGTAGTTTGGAAACAAAGTACATGTAACATAAGATAAACAGGAGGGGTTTTATGCGTTTTGTAAAAACAGATGATTTGAAGCCGGGAATGAGACTGGCAAGACCGATTTACAACAAGAATGGTGTTCTTTTATATGAAAGAAATACAAAGCTTACCATGCAGGGTATTTTCAGTGTGAAGAATTTTGCACTGATTGGTATCTATATTTTGGAGCCGGCAGAACCATTGCCACCGATGACAGAGGATGATATCGAATTTGAACGCTTTCAGACAATGTCTATCTTTACACTGCGTACAGCTTTGAAGGCAGTTGCGGATGAGAAGAAGAGCATGGAGCTTGGCAATCTTACAAGAGATATTGTAAGACAGTTTGGTAATATGAAAAAGAAGATTAACTTCATGCAGAACTTAAGAAGTCCGGAGGATGATGTATATAAGCATTCTCTTAATGTGGCAGTACTTGCAGCGCTGATGGCGAATCGCCTTCAGTTTAGCAATGAAGAAAAGGAAAAGGTTGTTACAGCAGCCTTGGTACACGATATTGGTAAGCTTTTAATGTCGAAGGAAAATGGGGGCGGAGTAGGTAAAGAAACTTACATTGACCACCATAATCCTGCGCTGCTGAAGAAATCACATCTCATTGGGTATAATGCAATCAGTAATGATTATAATCTGGATAGTGGAGTGAGAAGTCTGGTTGGTCAGATGGTTCGTAAAGTGGATAATCTGGAGCAGGAAAAGAGAATTAACAGCAAGGCTGCGGACATTCTTCATGTAGCATATTATTATGACAGCCTGACTTGTATGAAGCTTGGTGAAGAACCTAAGTCAGAAGTAGAAGCAATACGCTTCTTGTTAAGTGGAGATAATGAATTTAGTCCAAATGCAGTAAGGGCTTTAATTGACAGTGTAAATATTCTTTCTGTCGGTGTATGTGTAGAACTTACCAATGGACATAAAGGGCTGGTATTAAATGAGAACAAAATTAATATTCTTCGTCCTATGGTATTAAGTTTTAATGATAACCAGTTGTATGATTTGCACTATGATAGGGTATTCAAAGAAATTCAGGTTAAGGATATCATGAAGACCATGGATAACCGTTATGTGATGGACAAAGAAACTGCTGAAGAATATATGGAAGAAATTAAAGCTGCGGAAGATGAGATTCCATTAGAAGATTTGTTGAATGAGGCAATCAGTGCAGAAGAGATTCTGGCAGAAAATGCCATTGATCATGCAGTGTCTGACATTGTAGAAGCGTTGCGTGCAAAAGAATTAGAAGAAGAGGAATAAATCTACACCTCTAAAGCATATATTTATTATGTAAGACAAACCTATATGGATACAAATGTTATTTTGCCCAAGTTGTATGTGTACAACTTGGGCAAAATGTATGTAAAAAATAAAAAAACAGGTTGACAAATGTACAAGATTAATATATATTATAGACATAAGATGTGAGATAGGGGTTTGAAAAGTTTGTCAAAATGTACATAACAAGACTTTGAAAGATATCTCATATTGAAAATATGCACAAATAAGTATTTGTAAAATTCGATTTGCTGGAGTTGTGCATATAAAACTGTACAATACCGTACAACAGTACGGATTGTAAATACAAGTTACTTTTAAAACTATATATCTAGGGAGGAAAAGGTATGAAAAAGAAACTTATTGCAACTTTACTCAGCCTCACACTCGCATTTGGCCTTGTAGCTTGCGGTGGTGGAGCAACAGAAGAAAGTGCATCTAACGATGCTACTACAGAAACAACTGAAACAACAACAGAAGCAACTGGTAAAAAAGTTGGTGTAGCAATGCCTACACAGTCTTCTGAAAGATGGATTAACGACGGTGCTAACATGAAATCTCAGTTAGAAGCTCTTGGATACGAAGTAGACCTTCAGTATGCAGAAGATGATGTTCAGATGCAGGTATCCCAGATCGAAAACATGATCGCTAGTGGTGTTGACTGCTTAGTTATCGCTTCTATCGACTCTCAGGCTTTAGTTAACGTTGAAGCTCAGGCTAAAGCAGCTGGTATCCCAATCATCGCTTATGACCGTCTCTTAATGGACACAGATGCTGTATCTTACTACGCTACATTCGATAACAAAGGTGTAGGTACAAAGATTGGTGAATACATCAAAGAAGCTAAAGATTTAGATAACGCTACAGAGTCTTATACAATCGAGTTCTTCATGGGCTCTCCAGATGATAACAACGCTCATATGTTATACGCAGGTGTTATGGAAGTATTACAGCCATACCTTGACAATGGTACATTAGTATGTAAATCTGGCAGAACATCTTTCGAAGATACATGTATCTTAAGATGGTCTCAGGAAACAGCTCAGCAGAACTGTGAAAACTACTTAACAGGTTTCTATGCAGATGAAAAACTTGATATCGCATGTACTGCATTTGATGGTTTCGCATATGGAGTTAAAGCTGCTTTAGAAGGTGCTGGATACACACTTGGCGAAGAATGGCCATTAATCACAGGTCAGGACGCTGAACTTATGGCTACAAAGAACATTATCAGTGGTTACCAGACAATGTCTATTTACAAAGATACTCGTCTCTTAGCTTCTAAGTGTGTAACTATGGTACAGGCTGTATTAGAAGGTTCTGAACCTGAAATCAATGATACAGAACAGTACAACAACAACGTAATCGTAGTTCCTTCTTATCTTTGTGAACCAATCGCAGTTGATCAGAGCAACTACAAAGAAATCATCGTTGATGGTGGATACTATACAGAAGAACAGTTAGCTAACTAGTAACTGGATAAATTCTAAAATATATGGGCGGTGGCGGAAAGCCGCCGCCCGTTTTTTATAAAAAACAACGAAAGGGAGCTGAGAGAATGTCTGATTATATTTTGGAGATGAATCACATAATCAAGGAATTCTCTGGTGTAAGAGCCTTAAATGATGTTAATTTGAAGGTGAAACGAGGAGAGATTCATGCATTATGTGGAGAAAATGGAGCAGGTAAATCTACTCTGATGAATGTATTATCAGGTGTTTATCCATATGGAAGTTACGAAGGTGACATTGTTTACAATGGCGAAGTTTCAAAGTTCCATACCATTAAAGAAAGTGAAGCAAAGGGAATTGTTATCATCCATCAGGAATTGGCATTAAGTCCATTGCTTACTGTAGCAGAAAACGTATTCCTTGGTAATGAGCAGACATCCATGAAAGGTGTTATTGACTGGACAGAAACTAGAAGTAAAGCTCATGAAATGCTTGAAAAAGTTGGTCTTGGTGACGAGGATGTTAATGTACCGGTTAATACACTGGGGGTAGGTAAACAGCAGTTAATTGAAATTGCAAAGGCAATGGCGAAAAAAGTAGAGTTATTAATTTTAGATGAGCCAACAGCCGCTTTAAATGATGAAGAAAGTAAACAGCTTTTGGAAATCATGTTAGATTTAAAGAAACATGGAATTACTTGTATTATTATTTCACATAAACTGAATGAAATCAGTTATGTTGCAGATTCCATTACGGTTATCCGTGATGGTCAGACCATTGAAACTTTGGAAAAAGGAAAAGATGATTTTTCAGAAGATCGTATTATTAAAGGTATGGTTGGACGAGAATTAACAAACCGTTATCCGGAAAGAGAAGGTGTTACCATTGGTGATACAATCTTCGAACTGGAAAACTGGAATGCCTTCCATCCGGAAGTTGCAGAAAGACAGATTTTAAAGAATATCAATATGAAAGTAAGAGCCGGTGAAGTAGTAGGTCTTGCAGGTCTTATGGGGGCAGGAAGAACAGAGCTCGCCATGAGTGTGTTTGGTCAAAGTTATGGTCAGAAGATTTCCGGTACAGTTAAAATCAATGGAAAAGAAGTGCAGTTAAAGACAGTTAACGATGCAATTGATAATAAATTGGCTTATGTATCAGAAGATAGAAAGACTTATGGTCTGGTTTTGATTGATGATATTAAGAGAAATATGACATTGGCAGCTCTTAAGAATTTCTTCTCTAAGAATGGCGTTGTAAATTCCAACGATGAAATTGTATCTGCCGATGAGTATAAGCAACGTATTAATATTAAGGCTAATTCCATTGAGCAGACAGTAGGTTCTCTCTCTGGTGGTAACCAGCAGAAGGTAGTTCTTGCAAAATGGATGATGACTCAGCCTGACGTTCTGATTCTGGATGAACCAACTCGTGGTATCGACGTTGGTGCTAAATACGAAATTTATTGTGTTATTAATGACCTTGCAAAAGCTGGTAAAGCGGTAATTGTTATTTCTTCTGAAATGCAGGAAATCATGGGTACCTGTGACAGAGTTTATGTAATCAACGAAGGTGAGATTGCAGGTGAATTGTCTAAGGAAGAAGTATCTCAGGAAAGAATTATGCAGTGTATTATGGCACATAACAGAAAAGGAGAATAATCATGGATAAGAAAAAAACAGTTAGTCTTGACATGAAGCAGTATGGTATGGTTCTCGTACTGGTTGCGGTATATGTAATTTTCGCAGTTATGACAGGAGGAAAGAATATGACTCCTGCCAACGTTAACAACTTAATCATGCAGAATGGATACGTTGTTATCCTTGCAGTTGGTATGTTACTTTGTGTATTAACAGGTAACGTTGACTTAGGTGTAGGTTCTGTAGTTGCTCTTTGTGGTGCTACAGTAGGTATTCTTTTAGTAGACTATAAAGTAAGCATTTTTGTTGCAATTGCAGCAGCTTTAGTAGTTGGTCTTTTATGTGGTATGTTCAGTGGATTCTTTATTTCCAAACTGGGTGTTCCACCTTTCATCGTAACATTAGCAACTATGTTAATGGGTCGTGGTGCTACATATACAATGCTGAAAGCTCAGACAAAGGGTCCTCTTCCGACAGAATATACATTCATTGGTGCAGGTTTCCTTCCAACATGGCAGATTGATTTTGCAGGTGGCAAATTAGACCTTATCTGTATCATAGTAGCAGTCATTGCCTCCATAGCAGTGGTATTAATGGAAATTAAAAATTACAAAACAAAAGTAAAATATAACTTTGCAACTAACCCAATCTGGCAGTTAGCAGTGAAAGATGGTATTATCATCTTTATTATCTGTTGGTTCTTCTATAAATTAGGACGTTGGCAGGGTATTCCATTCGTACTTGTTATCATGGGTGTGTTGGTAGCATTCTATCACTTCCTTACAAGTAAGACAGTTGCAGGTCGTCAGATTTATGCGGTAGGTGGTAACAGAAAAGCAGCTCAGCTTTCTGGTATCAATACAAACAAGGTATTCTTCTGGATTTATACAAACATGGGTATCCTTTGTGCGATTGCAGGTATTGTATTATCAGCTCGTAATGCAGCTGCTACACCAAAAGCTGGTGATCAGTTCGAAATGGATGCTATTGCTTCTTGTTATATCGGTGGTGCTGCCGTATCTGGTGGTTCCGGTACAATTATGGGTGCAGTAGTTGGTGCGTTTATCATGGGTATCTTAAATAACGGTATGTCCTTATATGGATGGTCTACAGATATTCAGAAGATTGTAAAAGGTGCTGTACTTTTAGGTGCTGTTACAGTTGACTTATTATCCAAACGTAAGAAAGGCTAGTTGATCGTATATGCCAAAATATATGGAGCTGGTTGAGTGGATCCAGGAGCAGATTTCTTCCAAGAATCTGCTCCCGGGACAAAAGCTGTGTTCAGAAAATGAATTAAAAGATAAATTTGGCGTAAGCCGCCAGACTGTGCGACATGCCATAGGGTTGTTGGAACAGGAAGGTGTTCTTAGAAGGGTGCAGGGAAGCGGAACCTTTATTAATGATGTAAGACTTTTTAATCTGGAGAAGCGTTCTAAAGTTATGGTTGTTACCACTTATGTAGATGCTTATATTTTCCCACGTACGATACAGGGAATAGAAAATGTTCTGTCTGAACAGGGGTATTCCGTGCAGATTGCATTTACAAACAATCAGAACAGTAAGGAAAAGACTATTTTAGAGGATATTATAAGCCGTGATGAAGTAGCGGGGATTATAATGGAAACAACAAAGAGTGGAATCCCAAATTCTAATCTGCATTTATACAAAGAACTTCGTAAGCGTCGCGTTCCGATTTTGTTCATTAACAGCTTCTATCCCGCTTTGAAAATTCCACATGTGTCAATTAACGATAAAGCAGCCGGAAAAAGGGCAACAAAGCATTTGATTGATATGGGACACAGAAGGATTGGTGGAGTTTTTAAGTTGGATGACGGTCAGGGGCATCAGCGATATGTCGGATATGTAGAGGCTATGAATGAAGCTGGTCTGGAGATTGATGACAGTAGAATTCTATGGATCGATACAGAAGATGTGAGGGATATTACAAAATGTACAGAGCGCATCTTAGATAGAATGGAAAGCTGTACCGGAATCTTCTGTTATAATGATCAGGTTGCATTTAATATAATAGAAGTATTTAAGAAACAGGGGATTTTAATACCAGAGGATATCTCTATAGCAAGTGTGGATGACTCTGACTTGGCAGTACGAGGCGATGTAAAGCTTTCGACCGTGCCACATCCGATGGAAAAATTAGGTGAGAAAGCCGCTGAGAATTTAATCGAGATGATTAAAAATCCTGCCTTTGATGGAACGTATGAATTTGAGGATGATATTATCATCCGAGATTCGGTTAAAAGATTGTTACAGTAGAAACAAAATGGCAGCCAGATAGGCTGTAATTATATAATTACAAGGAGGAGCAAAAATGAAAGCAGCAAAAAATTATAAGTTTTGGTTTTGTACAGGTTCACAGGATCTCTATGGAGATGAATGTTTAAGAAAAGTAGCAGATCACTCTGCTAAAATTGTAGAGGGATTAAATGCTACAGGTAAATTACCATTTGAAGTAGTGTTAAAGCCTACTTTAATTGATCAGGCTTCTATTCGTAAAACATTTAATGATGCAAATAATGATGAAAATTGTGCAGGTGTCATCACTTGGATGC
>CAZRLE010000048.1:0-12887 GCA_964600705.1 uncultured Lachnoclostridium sp.
AAATTGGAAAAATCGTGTATTCTATAAGTACAGGTGAGAGTACATCCGACACAGAGTCAGGCGATAGCAGGATGGAACTGACAGAGATTGGTTATTCTACAATTGTAGCGCGAAATTCAGTAGAGAAAGCAACCTATTCAGATTGTCTTAAGAGGGTTGCGTATGAATTCTTTTTAGGAGAGTAAGTGTGAGAGAAAAATACTGTTATTTACCATTACAAATAGAAAATTATGAAATTCAGTCATCAAAGCTCCCTATGGGCTTTGATGGCTGCTGTGTTGTTTTTTTGACAGATTTACATAGTAATCTTTATGGGAAAAACAACGAAAAACTACTCCAAAAGATTGAGGAAGCAAAGCCAGACTATATTATGTGTACTGGTGATATGATAGTTGGGAGAAGTGATTGTGATATACATGTGGCTATGGATCTGTTTACAGAACTGTCTAAGAAATGGGAGATATATTACAGCCTTGGGAATCATGAACAGAAGCTTCTTAAATATCCGGAAACCTGTGATACTACATTTGTAGAATATATAAACGGGCTAAAGAATTTGGGTGTTCATGTACTAGATAATGAGAGCATCTTTTTGGAAAGAGGAGAGGATAGGATCTCCATTACAGGAATCACAGTAGACTATAAGTATCATTACAAAATCTGGCGCAAAATTAAAATGGAAGCAGATTATGTAGAAGAATTGGCAGGGGAATGCAAGGAATCAGAATTTAATCTTTTACTGGCACATAACCCGGAGCATCTTAAGGCTTATGCTGAATGGGGTGCTGATTTAGTGTTATCTGGTCATATTCATGGCGGGATTATGATTTTACCTTGGATTGGTGGTGTGATTGCACCTTCTTATGAGTTATTTCCAAAGTTTGATTTTGGGACATTTAGGGAAGGAAACTGCCAGATGGTGCTTTCTAGAGGACTTGGAACCCATACGATTAACCTTAGAATATTCAATAAACCAGAAATTTCCTGCATTATCTTAAGAACAGCAATCTAAAAGACTTGCAAAAATGGCTGACTATAGGTAAAATAAGAGAGGCGGAAGGCGGTTACTGACAATGCGAACAAGCCTTTTTGCTTAAAGGAGAATGAAAATGATAGAAGAATTTGGTTGTCTTCTGGCGACTATTATTGCAGCCTGTATCGTTATGATACTGCATGAGATTCCCAAGACAATACTATATAAAATCAACATAAAAAAAGAACAGCCCAAGGTGCATATTTTGAAATTTATTGACCCTGTTGGGCTTATTTTTGCGGTCACAGGATATTGTGGCTTTTCAAAGCCTTATGCGTATCATGTAAGGAATAAAAAGGCGAATCTTTGGATTGGGTATGCAGGAATGCTTACTTTAATTGTGTTATTTGTAACATGTGTTTATGGATGCAAATATGTACTTAGTCCTATTGTAATCGGGAATACGGGAAATGGTATTTGGGAATATGCGGCTACATTTTTATTCTGGGTGGTGCAGTATATGGGGGTAATTAGTGCAGGAATGTTTTTTACGAATTTACTTCCGATTGTGCCATTTAATATGGGAAATCTGATTGCAGGCTATTCTACAGAGAAATATGTGGCTATATTAAAAAAAGATTACAATATGAAAATGTTTTTCTTTCTGATTATGATTTTTGGCGTGATTAAGACAGTGAGTGTACGTCTGTTTTTGTTAGCTTATAATTTTTAAACTATTGTTTTCTTTAATGTTGTCATTTGGAAAAGATATATTTGCGTATAGAGGCACACAGTGCGCTTTATGATTTAGAAGAAATAGAAAAGGCAGGAAATATATGGGAATTCCGGTTAAATTGGAAGCTTTTGAAGGGCCGTTAGACCTGTTGCTTCATTTGATTGATAAAAATAAAATAAATATTTATGATATTCCAATTGTTGAGATTACAGACCAGTATATGGAATATATTGCGGCTATGGAATCAAAGGACATGGACATTATGAGTGAGTTCTTGGTTATGGCAGCCACGCTCCTTAATATTAAGTCCAAAATGCTTCTTCCAAGAGAAGAAGAGGTAACAGAAGAGGAAGAAGACCCAAGAAAAGAACTGGTAGAACGTCTTTTGGAATACAAGATGTATAAGTATATGTCTTACGAATTAAAGGACAGACAGATTGATGCTGCCAAAGTGGTCTATAAAGGACCAACGATTCCTGATGAAGTAAAGAACTTTAAGGAAGAGATTGATTTAGACGGGCTTTTGTCGGATTTAACACTGAATAAGCTTCACTCTATCTTTAAATCTGTTATGAAAAAGCAGGTGGACAAGATTGACCCAATTCGAAGTAAGTTTGGTAAAATTGAAAAAGAAGAAGTCAATCAGGAAGAAAAGATGTCTTATATTGAACGTTATGCAAAGGAGCATAAGCATTTTAGCTTCCGCAACCTTTTAGAGGAGCAAAGCTCTAAGATGGATATGATTGTAACCTTTCTTGGTATTTTAGAATTTATGAAAATGGGGGTTCTGAAAATCGAGCAGGAAGCCATTTTTGATGATATTATGATTACATACACAGGTAAAAGCTGGGACGACTGGAAAGAAGGAGAGCTAAGTGGAGATACATATTAAGAAATTAGAAGCTGTAATTGAGGCAATTTTATTTACCATGGGCGAGGCTGTTGAGGTAGACAGAATTGCAGCAGCAGTTGAGCATGACGAAGATACAATAAGAAGAATTATTCGTAACATGATGGATCGTTATGATGAGGAAGACAGAGGAATTCAGATTATTGAATTAGATGGCTCCTTCCAGATGTGCACTAAGGCATCCATGTATGAGTCTATTATTAAAATTGCCCATGTGCCAAAGAAACATGTGTTAACAGATGTTTTGTTAGAAACCTTATCTATTATTGCTTACAAGCAGCCAATTACAAAGCTTGAAATCGAAGCTATTCGAGGTGTTAAAACAGACCATGCTGTAAATAAGCTGGTAGAATATGGTCTGATTTGCGAAGTTGGACGTATGGATGCACCGGGACGACCAATTCTCTTTGGAACAACAGAAGAATTCTTACGTTACTTTGGAATTGAATCCTTGGAAGACCTTCCAGTACCATCAACAGATAAGGTAGAGGACTTTAAGATGGAAGCGGAAGAGGAAATGCAGTTGAAGCTGGATATCTAGAGAGGTACTATGTGGTTTACACAATGCAAGAAAAAGATATGCATCATTTGGAAGAAATTCAATATTGAATCATAAGTGAGATTAAAGAGTGGTTACATTTTAGAGAGGTAGCTGCTCTTTTTTTGAATACAAAGTATCGCAGTAGTTGACTTAATTTCTAAAAGTATCCCATAAATCCATAGATTTTTTGAGATAGCTGGGTTATAGTAATGTTAGAAAGTAATGAAAAGCCATTGGAAAGGGACTGATTTTGTGAATGAGTTAAGATTAGCTGAGAATATTGCATATTTTCGAAAAGCAAAAGGTGTGACGCAGGATGAATTGGCAGTGTTTTTAGGAGTAACGAAAGCTTCTGTGTCAAAATGGGAAAATAGACAGAGTCTTCCGGATATTTTATTGTTGCCCAAGCTTGCAGTATATTTTAATGTAACTATAGATGAATTACTAGGATATGAGCCACAGCTTTCTAAGGAGCAAATTCAGAAAATATATGGTGATTTAGGAAAACGGTTTGCAAATGAGCCATTTAATGTGGTTTATGAAGACAGTAAAGCAATGGTTCGTAAGTATTATTCCTGCTATGTATTTTTGGAACAGATTTGCATTTTATGGATTAACCACTATATGCTTCCTAAAGAGTCGGAAATTCAGATGGAAGTGTTAAGGGAAGCTAAGAAGTTGTGTGAGCATATTTTGTTAAACTGTAAGAATCAGGGAATCTGTAATGATGTGTCTGTCATAAAAGCTTTAGTTGAGTTGCAGCTTGGTAAACCTGAAGTTGTGATTAAGGAAATGGAAGAGATAATGAATCCATGTCGTCTGCTAAATCAAAGTGATGAGCTGTTGGCACAGGCATACGTTATGAAAGGGGATATGGAGAAAGCAGATGAATATATCCAGATTTGTATGTATGTTCATTTGCTGCAAACGCTTAGTGATGCCGTACAATATTTGAATTTTCATATACAGGAGGCAGATATTTGTAAGGAAACTATAAAGCGTGTCGATAAGGTGATAGAAGCTTATCAGATAGAAACGCTTCATAGAAATACCATGGCAAATTATTCGTATCAGGCAGCTTTATGTTACAGCCTGTATGGTGAAAAGGAAGAGGCAATACAGTGGTTACAGACTTATGCAGAATGTGTAGTTGCGGTAGTAAGTGACGAGATTATGCTTCATGCAGATGATTATTTTACAAAGCTTGATAGATGGTTTGAAGAATTTGACTTAGGAACCCAGTTGGTAAGAGATAAAAAAGTGATTTTGGAAAGTGCAAAGGAAAGTCTTTTAAATCCGGTATTTGAGATTTTGAGAGAAGAGAAGGGCTTTAAGAAGATGGAAGCTATACTGGAGAATCTGTCAAATGGAAAAAAATAAAGATTCGGTGAATAAGAAAATAAAATTGCAGTGTGAAACCAAATAGAAAAGAGGAATAAGACGATGGAAAAACAGATATTAGAAGAAAAAATTATAGTAGGGAAAGGTAGTAAATACCCATTAAACGGAAAATTAACATTACCAGTGAATACAGAACAGCCAGTGCCGGCAGTAGTATTTGTACATGGTTCCGGCTCAAGTAATATGGACGAAAAAATATATAAGCTGACACCATTTAAGGATTTGGCAGAGGGGTTGGCAAGACATGGAATTGCTTCTATCCGGTATGATAAGCGTTCCTTTGCGCATGGTAGAAAAATGGTTAAGGATAAAAATATAATTTTAACGGTAAAAGAAGAAACTATAGAAGACGCTATCCTTGCAACAGAGATTCTTAGAAAGGATGCAAGAATTGATAAAGATCGAATCTTTATTGTGGGTCACAGCATGGGTGGAATGTTAGCACCACGAATTGATGCGGAAGGTGGTAATTATAAGGGACTTGTATTGTTAGCAGGTTCACCTCGCAAATTAGAAGAAATCCTTATGGAACAGCTGGAAGAACAGATGAGTGCCATGAAAGGGTTAGTAAAATGGATTGTAAGCAAACAGATGAAAAAGCTGACAGAACCATTGAAGAACTTGTATAGCATTTCTGACGAAGAAGCCAAAGCAAAGAAGTTCGGTGGGGGAACAACTTTGTATTATTTCAAGGAAATGGGTAAGTATGCAGTGCCAAACTACTTAGAGAAGCTGGAAAAGCCAATCTTAGTGATGCAGGGAGCAAAAGATTTTCAGGTAAAAGCAGACAAGGATTATAAGATGTATCAGGAACTGTTGGCAGAGAAACCAAATGCAACCTTTAGATTATATAATAATTTGAATCATTGCTTTGTACCAGCTATCTATGAAAATATTTCTAAAGCAAAACAGGAATATAAGCCAGAGAGACATATCGGGGAAGATGTAATAGGGGATATTGCGGAGTGGATTCAGGGACAATAGGAAGAAGAAGTAATTAGAAGTTTATAAAAAATAAAATCGGGAACCGTTTAGGTGTTCCCGATTTTTTTTTTATTATTCTTCATCCTTAAGACTCTGCATATATTCATGCATTGACTCAGCAACTACTTTGCTATGTGCAACTGCTTCAACAACAGTACGGGCACCATAGATTACGTCACCGGAAGCAAATACACCAGGTCTTGAAGTATGACCTGTTTCGTCGGCATCAAGAAGACCTCTTGCAGTAGCTTTTAAGCCTTCGGTTGTATTAACGAGGCGGTTCTGTGGTCCCTGGCTGATGGAAATGATTACGCTGTCTGCTTCATAAAGCTTTTCTGTACCTTCAATATCTGTAAAGGAACCATCTTCATTTTCAATAATATCGATGAAAATTACGCCATCGTCTGTAATTTCCACAGGACGTTTGTTGTACTGGAAGTCAACGCCTTCTAACTGTGCATAACTGAATTCATGCTCACTGGCTGCAACCTTCTGAGTGATAGAGAAACAAGTGAGGTAACGAGTACCTTTACGGATAGCAGTTCTTGCAACGTCCATAGCAGCATTACCGGCACCAATAACGATAACTCGTTCGCCAAGTTTGTAGCTGTCTGGGTTATTTAAGTAGTTGATACCAAAGTGAACATGTCCAAGACTTTCACCTTTGATACGAAGTCTGTTAGGTCTCCATACACCGGTGCCAACGAAGATTGCCTTGTAACCATCACTGAATAAATCTTCGATAGTAATAGCGCCACCAATAGTAGTATTTGGACGAACCTTAATTCCTTTTAATTCTAAATGACGATATTCAATATCATCTAATACACTCTTAGGAAGACGGAATTCAGGAATACCATATCTTAATACACCACCGATTTTATCTTTGCCTTCAAAGATGGTTACTTGATAACCATATCTTGCAAGGATGATGGCAATAGTAAGACCGGCAGGACCAGAACCAATAATGGCAACGCGCATACCATTGGAAGGTGCAGGACCTTTTGTCATTTTGTTAGCGTATGTAGTGGAGATGTAATTCTCAATAACTGAGAAATGCACAGGTGCGCCTTTTCTACCAAGAACACAGTTACCTTCACACTGTTTTTCGTGATTGCAGACAATACTACACACTGTTGTTAATGGATTATTAGTGAAAAGCATTCTGCCTGCTTCGTCTAATTTGTTTTCTTTTAAGAGACGGATTGCGGTTGGAATGTCTGTGTGAATAGGGCAGCCCTTCTGACACATAGGTACCTTACACTGGAGACATCTGTTCGCTTCGTCCATTACATGTATTGCCATAATTATATCCTCCTTAAATATTAAAATTATATATAGTATATATTATTTTTCTAAATCTTTCAAAAGCTCTTTTACATCTGCTTCTTTGGTAGCCCAGCTTGTACAGATACGGATTACGCTGTGGGTTTCATCTACTCTGCCCCAGAATTCAAATGCATATTTTTGGGAAAGCTTTTCTATAAAACTGTCTTCAAAAATAGGGAACTGCTGGTTGGTAGAAGATGGGATGAGCACTTCATAGCCATTTTTATCTAATGCAGCTTTAATTTCCATTGCAAAATCAATGGCATGCTGGGAAATTTCAAAGTAAAGTCCGTCTTCAAATAAGGTTTCAAACTGGATGCCAAGGAGTCTTCCTTTAGCAAGCATACCGCCATTTTGCTTAATGTAATAGCGGAAGTCTTTCTTAAGTGCATCGTTTGTAATAACAAGGGCTTCTCCAAATAAAGCACCAACTTTTGTGCCACCAATATAGAATACATCACAAAGTCTTGCAATATCGGCTAAAGTCACATCGTTATCCGCTGCACAAAGCCCATAACCCATTCTTGCACCGTCTAAGAAGAGTGGAAGGTCATATTTTTTGCATACATGATGTAAATCTTCTAATTCTTTTTTTGAATAAAGAGTACCATTTTCAGCAGGACTTGAAATGTATACCATACCCGGCTGGATTTCATGTTCAGCAGTTTCACTGTTGATATGAGCAAGGTACATTTCCTCTACCTGAGCAGCAGTAAGTCTTCCAGAGTCATTATGAATGGCAAGAACTTTATGTCCGGTTGCTTCAATAGCACCAGTTTCGTGAACGTTGATGTGTCCCGTATGTACGGAAATAACTCCCTGATGAGGTCTTAAAACAGAAGCAATAACGGTTTTGTTGGTCTGTGTGCCACCTACGAGAAAATGAACATCTGCATTAGGTGCTTCACAAGCCTTTTTAATCAGTTCTCTGGCCCTCTCACAATGTGAGTCCATGCCGTATCCGGCAGTCTGTTCCAAGTTAGTATCCATAAGACGTTCTAAAATACGAGGATGACATCCTTCTAAATAGTCACATGAAAATCGAATCATTTTAGTTATTCTCCTTGCAATTTATTCACTAAAAACTATTATATCATTTCTAGTGGTGTAAATCAATTAAAGTATCCATGGCATTTAATAGTTCTTCCTTTTGTTCGGGCAGCATTCCACGGATAGTGTAAGAGTCAAGAACAGTTGTATCTTCAAAGAGACAGTCTTTTACGGTTAAGTTACTCAGAAGAAGCTTTTCTTCCAGTAGAATCTCCAGTGGTGTCATCATATCGAAATGTCCCTGTTTTGCTTCCTTGTAAAGAATGGTATTTTCGAACAAATGAAGCTTTAAGCACCAGATGTTCTTTGGATGAACCTTGTTCAGGAGATTGGCTGTTTCCAGGGCATGGAGCTTTGAAAAGGTTCTGCCTCCAAGTCCTGGGATAATTGTAAGATAGTAGTCGATTCCAAACTTGTCGAGGCGTTTTAATGCCATTACAGTATCCATTGCAGTAATTCCTTTTCTTCGTTCTAAAAGAATGGAATCACAGCCGCTTTCAAGTCCAATATGAAGAGCAGATAATCCACGGTCTTTTAAAGTCTGTAATTCAGAGTCTGTTTTACGTTGAATATCGTCAATGCGTGAGTACATGGCAAATTCTACTGCATTTGGCATATAAGTATCTCTTAAATCAAGTATCTGCATCAGATAGTCAGTGGGGATGCAAAATGGGTTTTCACCCAGTAAAAACAGTCGTTTGTTATCTGGTTGGAGTCTGGCAAGGATTTTAAGATTATGTTCTATCTTTTCGATAGTATGTATCTGGAAGGCATCTTTGGCAAAATCACAGAAAGTACATTTATGCCAGCTACAACCAAGGGAAACCTCAAGAGGTGCACTGGTTTCTTCGTGGGGTGGAACATAAATCACATCATGGGTATAGATAGAACGATATAATTCTTCTTTATTCATGTCCATAATATAGTTTCTCCTTTACAATAGGATACTTTAAGTATAATACGAATTTCTCTGAAATAAAATAGTAATAGTATAGAAATTAGGGGAGTTGGAGGAAAAGATGGAAAAGGGAATTGTAAAATGGCTAACAGTAGGTGTTTTAATTCTAATACTTGGAAATATAATGGAAACGAATCGGGCAAAGTCAGCAACGCAAATGACAGAAAAGATAATGCAGACAACAGAAATAGAAAAATCAACGCCAGAGGCAGCGGAAGAAATTAAAGAGCCATCTGGTCTGTATGCTATTTCAGCGTGTCTTATGGATGCAGATACAGGAAGAGTTCTTTTTGAGAAAAATGGACAGGAGCAGAGGGCGATGGCGAGTACAACGAAAATTATGACGCTGATTGTAACTTTAGAAAATGCCGACTTGGATTCTATTGTAGCGGTTTCAGAAAAAGCAGCTAGGCAGCCGGATGTTCAGCTTAATATTAACACTGGAGAGCAGTACTATTTGAAGGATCTGCTGTATTCTTTAATGTTAGAATCCCATAATGATGTTGCTGTTGCTATAGCAGAGCATGTAGCAGGTTCAGTAGAAGATTTTGCAGGACTGATGAATCAGAAAGTAAAGGAACTGGGACTTGAGAATACGCATTTTGTAACTCCGAATGGATTAGATGGGGAAGATGCAGAGGGAATACACAGCACTACAGCTGTAGAATTGGCTCGAATTATGAGTTATTGCGTCAAGGAATCACCCAAGAAAGCGGAGTTTTTAAAAATCACCCAGACACTAAATTATACTTTTTCGGATATAGGAGGTAAGAGAAATTTTACCTGCTACAATCATAATGCCTTTCTAACAATGATGGATGGAGTGATTTCCGGGAAGACAGGATTTACAGCAGATGCAGGCTATTGCTATGTGGGAGCTTTGGAGCAGGACGGAAAGACTTTTGTAGTTTCCCTGCTTGGATGCGGCTGGCCTAATCACAAAACTTATAAGTGGACAGATACGAAAAAGCTTATGAATTACGGGCTGGATAATTATGAAATAGTAGAGATGTATGACAAAAATCGGGTATTTGAACCGGTACCTGTTGTAAATGGGCAGGAAGAAGATGTATTAATTGGTCTTTGTGTTACAGAAGAAACAGCAAAAGAGGAATTATCATATCTCCTTAGAAAAGATGAAACATACCAGATAGAATATAAGCTGCCTAAAACTTTAGAAGCACCGGTAACAAAGGACAGCAAAGTAGGCGAAGTAAATTATTATTTGAATGAAGAACTTGTCATGCAGTATCCGATTTATGCTTTGGAGGAAGTGGAAGTAATTGATTTTAAGTGGTGTCTTAAAAGATTGTTAAAAAATTATTTATTTTTGTAAAAAGCCCTTGCATAATTTTGTTTAAAAAGCTACAATAGATAATGAGGAAAAATTGGTTTTACATGAAAATACAAATTGGAGGGCTGATAATGAGTAGAAATTCACAAATGTCTGCAATGGACAGAATTAACGCATTGTTGGATGAGGGCAGCTTCGTTGAGATTGGTGCCAGTGTAACAAAAAGAAATACAGATTTTAATCTTTCTGAGAAATCTGTACCATCAGATGGGGTTATCACAGGATATGGTTTGATTGACTGTAATTTAGTATACGTATACAGTCAGGATGCCAGTGTACTTGGTGGCTCTATTGGTGAAATGCATGCAAAAAAAATAATAAGAATTTATGATTTAGCACTTAAAGTAGGAGCACCTGTGGTTGGTTTAATTGACTGTGCAGGGCTTCGTCTGCAGGAGGCTACAGATGCGTTAGCAGGGTTTGGTGAACTTTACATGAAACAGTCCCAGGCTTCTGGCGTAATTCCACAGATTAGTGCCGTGTTTGGCAGTTGTGGAGGCGGTGTGGCAATTTCTCAGGCTTTAAGTGATTTTACATTTATGGAGGCTTCTAAAGCTAAGTTATTTGTAAACTCTCCAAATGTTTTAGAAGGCAACCATATTGGTAAATGTGATACAAGCTCTGCAAAGTTCCAGGCAGAAGCAGGAATGGCAGATTTTGTATGCGAAAGTGAAGAAGAAGTATTAGAAGAACTTCGTAAGCTTGTAATGATACTTCCTTCCAATAGTGAAGATAATGAATCCTATGATGAATGTAACGATGATTTAAATCGTATGATTCAGGGATTTGAAGGATATATAGCAGACCCTGCGCAGGCACTTCTTGTACTGGCGGATGAACAGGCTTTTGTAGAAGTGAAAAAAGATTATGCGAAAGATATGGTAACTGGATTTGTTCGTCTGAATGGTATGACAGTAGGTGCTGTTGCAAACAGAAGTGGTCTCTTTGATGAAAATGGCAAAGAAATTGAACAATTTGAAGGACTATCAGTAGATGGTTGTAAGAAAGCAGCTGAATTTGTTCAGTTCTGTGATGCTTTCAATATCCCTGTTCTTACATTAACTAATGTGACCGGATATAAAGCTACAATGGCAGAAGAAAAAGAAATTGCCAAAGCAGCAGCGAAATTAACATATGCATTTGCCAGTGCAACAGTTCCAAAGATTAATGTAATCACAGGAAAAGCGTATGGTAGTGCTTACATAACAATGAATTCAAAACATATTGGTGCTGACATGGTATTTGCACTTCCTAATGCGCAGATTGGCATGATGGATGCAGGAAAAGCAGTAGCAATCATGTATGAAGATGAAATTAAAGCAGCAGATAACAAAAATGCTGTTATCACTGAAAAGACAGCAGAGTATGCTGCATTACAGGGTAGCGCAGAATCTGCAGCAAGACGTGGATATGTTGATAATATCATCAATCCGGAAGAAACCAGAAAACATCTGGTATATGCGTTTGATATGTTATTTACAAAAAATGAAAATGGTCCAGCTAAAAAGCATGGTACAGTTTAGAACGAGGTGACAGGATTGAAAAATCATATGAAGAGATTTTGGGTAAACCTTTGTGTTTTCGCCATGGTTCTTGTGATGTCTGCCGGATACGGTGTTACTGCACTTGCCTATAGTGAAGATGAGGTAGTGTATATTACAGAACAGTATTTGTATTCGTGGATTGAAACAGACTTTCAGGAGTACCTGACAGCAGGTATTGCTGATGAGGCTGCAATCGAACAATTTACAAGCTGGCAGAATTTGAAGAATAATATGGGAAATCTGGAAGCAATCGGAGAATACCAGATAACAGAAGCAGATGGTTTGATTATTGTTTCAGCAGATATTGTTGGAGAAAATGATACAGTTGTATTTTCGTTGACTTTTGATAAAGAGATAGCAGATTCTGTAGATACATTTTCAGCACTCATGGAAATTAATGCAGTTTCAGCCAGTGCATCAGGCAGTGATGAAGAAGCAAGTCTTGCTACGGCTGCTTTGAATACGGTTATGTCTATGTCAATTGTATTCATTGTTTTAATTTTTATTGCGGTTATTATTTATCTGATGCGATTTATTCCGGCTATTCTTGATAAGGTAACTGGTAAGAATAAGAAAACAGAAGAAGATGTTGTAACAGAGGCAGACCCTTCTGTAGCTGCTCCAATTATGGAAGATATTTCCAATGATGAAGAAATTGCAGCAGTTATTACAGCCGCAATTATGGCTTATGAAGCAGAAACAGGTGCTGCACCGGGAACTTTTGTGGTTCGCTCTATTAGAAGAAGACAGAAATAGAAGATGTAAAGACTGTGATAAACAGCGGTATACCTATAATGGATGTGTGAATTTGTATTTAGGAGGATATTAGAATGAAAAGTTATACAATTACAGTAAATGGTAATGTTTATGATGTTACAGTAGAAGAAAATGTTGGAGGAGCAGCAATGCCAAAGGCACCTGTAAAGGCAGCTCCAGTAGCAGCACCAAAGACCCCTGCAGCTCCAGTTTCAGCTGGCACACAGGGCGGAGTTAAGGTTAACGCTCCAATGCCTGGTAAAATTCTTGCAGTGAAGGCAAATGTTGGTCAGGCTGTTAAGAAGGGGGACGTTCTTTTAGTATTAGAAGCTATGAAGATGGAAAATGAAG
>CAZRLE010000049.1:0-12775 GCA_964600705.1 uncultured Lachnoclostridium sp.
TAACACCTACGCTGAAGGCAACCGCTCAATTAGATCAAATGATTAAGAAGATTGAAAACGACAATGGAGACCTGACCACCCGCATTAAAACCAAGAAGGTTGACGAAATCGGACGTCTGGTTAATGGAATTAATCATTTTATCGACCAATTACAAAAGATTATGCTGGAAATCAAAAATCACTCCTACGCTTTGGAGCAAAGTGCCTCTAACGTAAACGCCCAGGTAAAACAGGCAACTGACCGGGCAAGTGATATTTCCGCTGCCATGGAAGAGCTCTCTGCCACCATGGAAGAAGTATCTGCCACCGTTACAGAAATGGATGCCGGTGCAGAAAATATTATGACCACCATGGAGCAGGTTACTAACCAAACCAATACCGGTTCTGCCTTTGCCGTTGATATGAAGGAACGTGCCATTAAGGTTCAGAATCGTGCTGAGGAAAGCTATCAATCCGCTCAAAGCATGGTTCGCACTATTAAGACTTCCCTTGGTGAAGCCATTACCCGTAGCCACGATGTAAACAAGATTGAAGAATTAACCGGCGATATTTTGGACATTGCAAGTCAGACCAATCTCCTTGCCTTAAATGCTTCTATCGAGGCAGCCAGAGCTGGTGAAGCAGGAAGAGGCTTTGCAGTAGTAGCAGACCAGATTGGTAAGCTTGCAGAACAAAGTGCCCAGTCAGCTGTGCTCACACGCCAGTTGATTGAAGAATCGGTAAGAGAAGTAGAAGCTGGCAATAAGGTAGCACTTAGTGCAGCAGAATCATTGGAAGGTGTTGTTTCCGGTATTAAGGAGATTGCAGAAGTATCTGCAGAATTAAGTAAGAACTCTTCCGAACAGGCACTTGCAATGGAACAGGCAGAAATCGGTGTAAATCAGATTGCGGACGTTGTACAGTCTAACTCAGCAACTGCACAGGAAACTTCTGCAACTAGTGAAGAGTTATCTGCACAGGCAATTTCTTTGAATCAGTTGATTGAGAATTTTGAATTAGATGGAAGATTGTAATTTTGAGAAAAGATACTGATTGCCAATTAAATGAATCAGTAATACAATAGAAGCGAGGCTTGAAGAAGTTAAATTCTTTGAGGTTCGCTTCTATTTACATATTAGGGGGGATGATATATGTTAAAGGTTTTTTTGGTAGAAGATGAAATTATTATGCGTGAAGGCATTAAAAATAATATACAGTGGGAGAAAGAGGGTTTTATTTTTGCAGGAGAAGCAAGTGATGGGGAACTGGCATTTCCTATGATTCAAGAGTGTAAACCAGATATTTTAATAACGGATATTAAGATGCCTTTTATGGATGGATTGGAATTAAGTCGTTTAGTAAGACAGGAATTTCCAGATATTAAAATTATCATTTTGAGTGGATATGATGAATTTGAATATGCCAAGGAAGCGATTAGTATCGGAGTTACAGAATACCTTGTAAAACCAATTTCCGGAGCTCAGCTTTTGGAAACCGTAAAAAAGGTGGAGAAGCAGGTTTTGGAAGGACAGGAAAAGGAACGCTTTATTGAAAATCTGGAAAAACAGCAGGAAGAGATAGTTGGAAGACTTGGGGAATTAAGTAAATGCTTTGAAAAAGCCAATCCTGCCAATGCATATCGTTATTTTAAGGAAATGAATCAAAGTTCCTGTAGTGAAGAAACAAGTGAAAAAGTAGTTGTGGATGAAGGGATTAAGCTCAGTGCCTTGAATGTAAATATGTTAGACCAAAGAGTTGTGGAGAATTTCTTAAAGACTGGTTTGAAAGGTGAGGTTACTATATTTGTAGAAGAATATCTAAACAGTCTTGGGGAATGTAACGTACAGTCTTTGATGTTTAGCCAGTATATCATTATGAATCTTTATCTGGTGGTTATATCTATGCTGGAAAAGATGGGGTATGAATGCAAGGAGCTGGAAGCCAAGTTTGGGAATTTTGAGGCAATGGCAGATGTCTTTACTACAGTAGAAAAGAGCAAACGTTATTTGCAGCAGGTGTTTGAAACGGCAATTGATTTGCGTGAACAGGCAGCAAAACCAAAGTATGGAAATATTTTAGAGGATGCGAAGGAATATATCAGGCAGCATTATGGAGATGAGTCTATTTCTTTGAATGCAGTGGCGGCCAGTGTAAATATTAGTCCTAACCATTTTAGTACAATTTTCAGTCAGGAAATGGGGCAAACCTTTATTGAGTATCTGACAGAGATTCGAATGGAAAAAGCAAAAGAGCTGCTTCGTGGGACATCTATTAAAACAGCAGAGGTGGCATTTGCAGTAGGATACAAAGATCCTCATTATTTTAGTTATATCTTTAAAAAGACACAAAAGTGTACGCCAAAGGAATTTCGAATGAGAAAATAGGCTTATGGAGGAAGAATAATGTGGAAGAATCAGTCTTCAATCAAAAAGCGTCTGGCTATGTTATTAATGGTATGTCTGGTACCACTTACGATAGTAATTATATATTTGATTTTATCATTGAATAAGTTCTCATCTAACTATGATAAAATTGTAGAGAATATTACAATAACCAATGAATATAACCTTAATCTAAAAGAAGATATTGATTATATCATGTATGTTATTGTAGCTAATTCAGAGCGTGCCAGTGAACTTGTAGATATTGAAAAGCCCAATGCGATGATTATAGAAGCCAGAAAGGTTTTTTATGAGTTGTATGCAGAAGCAGACAGTGAGTATGCCAGAAAGCAGCTAAAGGGAATTCTGACCTGTCTGGATACCTTAAAGGTTCGGGTTATGGAACTGAAAAAGGATGTTTTGGTTGGTGGTACTTATGAAGAAAATATGGAAAGTCTGGATCTTAATATCCGAGTATTAACAGAATTAGTTCAGGAACAGATTCAGGAATATATTTATTATGAAACTATGAATCTTGCCATTATGAGAGAGAAGATTCGTCGAGACGTAATTAGTGCAATTTCTATGACTATTGTAGTTGTAGTGGGAATTCTTACTGTAGCTTTCCTTACAAGCAGTGCCATTATGAAAAGTATTAGTGATCCAATTGAAGAACTGTGTCAGGTAACAAAGAAGGCAGGACGAGGTGACTTTACGGTTCGAGCCAGTAAAAAAAACGATGATGAATTAGCAGTATTGAGCACCAGTTTTAACAAGATGATAGAAAAGATTGGTGTCCTGACAGAAGATATTAAGGTAGAACAGTTAAATCTTCGTGCAATGGAGTTAAAGCTTTTGCAGGCGCAGATAAATCCACATTTTCTTTATAATACATTGGATGCCATTATCTGGCTGGCAGAGTCCAATCAAAAGGATGAAGTGGTAAAAATGGTAACGGCTCTTTCTGATTTCTTCCGAACAACGTTAAGTAAGGGGAGAGATTATATTACCATTAAGGAAGAGGAAGCTCATATCCGCAGTTATTTGCAGATACAGCAGTTTCGATACAGAGATATTTTGGACTATAAAATTCTTATTTCACCAGAGATACACGATTATCAGATATTGAAGCTGACGCTACAGCCATTAGTAGAGAATGCGCTTTATCACGGAATTAAGAAAAAACGAGGTATGGGTCATATTGAGGTGACTGGAAGAAAAGAAGGTGACAGAATAGTATTTCGCGTGTGGGATAATGGAATGGGGCTTGATAAAGAAATGCTTGCCTACGCGGATGGGATTATCAAAGGGGAAAAGAGAAGCGAGAAAAGTAATTCTTCCGGGTTTGGTTTGTATAATGTAGATCAGCGTATTCGTCTGAATTATGGACCTGAGTATGGCATTCGTCTGGAAAGTGAATATGGGGAATGGACAGAGGTCAAGGTAGAAATTCCGGTGGTAATGTAGGAGCTAATAAAGAACGAAAAGAACAAGGCGTAAAATAATCAATCTTTTTCGTAAAAAAACCACCAAAGTTCATAATTTATTCAAAAATTAGTAAAAAATTATACTTATTTCAAAAGGAAATCCGTATGAAAATATACCTTCTTATAATATAATGTAACCACAACAGGTAATCAGGGGTGGTTGCCTGCAAAAATTATATTCTAGGGAGGTTTTTTTATGAAAAAGAGATTTTTAGCACTTATGATGGTTACAGCGTTAACCATGACAGCATTAGTTGGCTGTGGCGGAGGAGATAGCAAAGATACATCTGCAGATACACAGCAGACTGAAACAACAGAAACAGAAGACACAACAACAGAAGATACATCTTCTGATTTAATCACAGTTGGTTTCGCACAGGTTGGTCATGAATCTGACTGGCGTACAGCTAACACAGTTAACTTCCAGGAAGTATTCTCCGTAGAAAATGGTTATGAATTAAGCTTTGTTGACTGCGACAACAACAATGCTACACAGCTTGAAGCAGTTCGTACATTCATTCAGCAGGAATTAGATTACATCGTAATCGCTCCTATCGAAACAGCTGGTTGGGAAACAGTTCTTCAGGAAGCTGAAGATGCTGGTATTCCAGTAATCATTGCAGACAGAGAAATCGATGCTGACCCTTCTATGTATGATGCTTGGGTAGGTACAAACACAACTAACGAAGGTATCACAGCTGGTAACTGGCTTGCTGAATACTTAAACGGCGCTGAAGCTAACATCCTTGTTATCGAAGGTTCTGTAGGTGCTTCCGCAGCAATCGGACGTACAAATGGTTTCAATCAGGTAGCTGCTGAACATCCAGAATGGACAATTCTTGATTCTCAGTCTGGTGACTTCACACAGGCAGGTGGACAGGAAGTTATGGAATCCTACATTAAGTCTTATGAAGGTCAGTTCAACGTAGTAGTTTGCCAGAACGATAATGAAGCTTATGGTGCAATGGATGCTATGAAAGCTGCTGGTATTACATATGGTGTTGACGGTGATGTTATCATCATCTCTTACGATGCTACACATGATGGTTTACAGTATACATTAGACGGTGCTTTCCACTGTAACGTAGAATGTAACCCAATTCAGGCAGAAGTAGTTGCAGGCGTTATCCAGAAGATGCATGCAGGCGAAGCATACGACGAAGTAACATTAGTTAACGATGAAGCATTCGTAGCTCCTGGTATCGAAAGTGCTTATGCTACAACAATGACAGAAGAAATTTTAGCAGGTCGTAAATACTAAAATATAGAATAATCGTAGGATTATAGTGTAAAGTAGACTTAGGAGGGAGAAATTCTATATGGGAGTTTCTCCCTTTTTTCAAAAAGTGTTCCTTGGGGAACAGAGTTGGTAAGAAACCGGTCAAATGGTTTCTTATTATTAGCATGACAGCAGAAAGATATGTTGTCATTTGTTAGAGGGCGGAGTAATAATTTCGCTAAAATACATACAAGGAGGCGGAATAATGGAGAAGGATGTTGTATTGAAAATGACAGGCATCTGCATGACATTTCCGGGAGTAAAGGCGCTACAGAATGTAAACTTTACTTTGAAAAAAGGTGAGATTCGTGCTTTGATGGGGGAAAATGGTGCAGGTAAATCTACTCTTATCAAATGTCTGACTGGCGTTAATAAGTTTGAAGCCGGAGAAATTTATTTAGATGGAATGGAAGGTCCTATCGTCAATAAGGATACAATGGATGCCCAGAAGAAGGGTATCTCTACGGTGTATCAGGAGGTTAACTTATGTCCAAACCTTTCTGTTGCAGAAAATTTATTTATCGGTCGTGAACCATTAACAAAAATCGGGACGGTTAATAGAAAGAAAATGAACCAGATGGCTTCCAAGCTGATGGAAGAACTGGATTTAGATATTGATGTTACAAGAAACTTGGAAGATTATTCACTGGCTTTGCAGCAGATGATAGCAATTGCCCGTGCTGTTGATATGGAATGTAAGGTTCTGATTTTAGATGAACCAACTTCCTCATTAGATGATAATGAAGTAGCAAAATTGTTTGTTATGATGAGAAGACTTCGTGAACAGGGCGTTGGTATTGTCTTTGTTACACACTTCTTAGAACAGGTATATGAAGTATGTGATGGAATTACAGTACTTCGTAATGGTACTCTGGTTGGAGAATATACAGTAGAAGAACTTCCAAGAGTAAAACTGGTAGCTGCCATGATGGGTAAGGATTTTGATGACCTTGCTTCCATTAAACCGGAAGGCAGTGGCGATAAGAGTAATGAACCAATTGAAATTGAAGCAACTGGTTTAAGTCATGCAGGTAAGATTAAGCCATTTGATTTAACAATACATAAAGGTGAAGTAATTGGTCTTACCGGACTTTTAGGAAGCGGTCGTAGCGAACTTGCCCGTACTATTTATGGTGCAGACAGAGCCCAGACTGGTACTTTGAAGGTAGATGGTAAGGAAGTTAAGATTAAAGAGCCGATTGATGCGATGCACCTTGGCATGGGACTTTTACCAGATGACAGAAAAGCAGAAGGTATCATTGCAGATTTATCAGTTCGTGAAAATATTATTTTAGCAATGCAGGCAAAGCTTGGAACTATGAAAAAGATTCCAATGTCTGAACAGATTCGTATTGCTGACCAGTTTATTGAAATGCTGCAGATTAAGACTGCCAGCAGAGAAACTTTAGTGAAACAGCTTTCCGGTGGTAACCAGCAGAAGGTTATCCTTGCAAGATGGCTGGCAACCAATCCGGATTTCTTAGTTTTAGATGAACCAACCCGTGGTATTGATATCGGTACTAAGACAGAAATCCAGAAATTGGTAGTTAAGCTTGCAGAAGAAGGTAAGAGTATTATCTTTATTTCTTCTGAAATTGAAGAAATGCTTCGTACCTGCAACCGTATGGCGGTTCTTCGTGATGGTGCCAAGGTTGGAGAAATCTCTGGTGATATGACTCAGGAAAGTGTAATGAAAGCGATTGCAGGAGGGGATACGAATGAATAAAATAAAAGAAATTATAAAGAAACCTTTATTCCTGCCAATCTTTAGTATGATTCTTGTTATGTGTATCAATGTATTTTTTGATGTCGCAGCAGGAAAAGAGGCATTTAACTTCTTTGAAATCTCCATCAAAAATGGAGTATTGTATGGTCGTTTAATTGATATTTTAAACCGAGGCAGTGAAGCAGCTATTTTGGCAATTGGTATGACACTCGTTGTATCCTCGTCAGGTGGAACGGATATTTCCGTAGGCTCGGTTATGAGTTTGACCGGTGGTATGTGTTGTATGCTTCTGGCAGGATATGGTGTGACTAATGTATCTGAATATGCTAATCCACTGTGGGTAGGTTTACTTGGTGGTTTATTAGTTGCATTGGTTTGTGGCATTTTCAATGGATTCTTAGTTGCTTATATGAATATCCAGCCAATGGTAGCAACTTTGATTTTGTGGTCCGCAGGTCGAGCAATTGGTCTTCTCCTTTGTAACAGCCAGATTGTATACATCCGTGTACCATCCTTCCAGTTCTTTGGCTCTTACTTTGGAATCATTCCAACACCGATTGTTATTACAGTAATTTGTGTTGGCATTGCTATATTTGCATTGAAGAAAACAGCTTTGGAAACTTATATTCAAAGTGTTGGTATTAACAAAAAGGCTTCCAGAATTTCTGGAATTAACTCTTCTAAGATTATTTTACTTTGCTATGCAGTGTGTGGCTTATGTGCAGGTATTGCAGGCATTGTAGCTACATCCAGAATCTATTCTGCTGATACCAATAATATCGGTCTGGATATGGAATTAGATGCTATTTTAGCAGTAGCTCTTGGGGGTAACAGTCTTGGTGGTGGTAAGTTTAATCTTATTGGTTCTATTATTGGTGCTTATACGATTCAGGCGATTACAACAACCCTTTATGCGTTGGGTGTTTCTTCCGCAGAAGCACCGGTATTTAAGGCGATTGTAGTTATTTTGATTGTAATTATTCAGGCAGCTCCTGTAAAAGAATTTTTTAAGAAGATGACCGCTAAGAAAACAGAAGTAAAGGAGGTGGCATAATATGAAGGAACGTAAGAGAAATTTTGGTATTAACAGTAATAACATTTTGCTGTTAATTACAATTGTATTATTCTTCGCTATGTATGCTGCCGGCTGTGTTATTTATGCGGATAAAGGTTTTACACGTTTACAGACATTTTTAAATGTATTGATTAACAATTCTGGTTTAATTGTAATTGCCTGTGGTATGACTTGTGTCATGTTAACTGGTGGTATTGATATTTCAGTTGGTTCTCTGGTAGCCCTTGACTGTATGATTTTAGCGGTGGGTATTGAGCACTGGGGCATTGGAAGTCCGGTACTTATGGGTGCAGTGTTACTGATAGGTATTTTATTTGGTACGGTACAGGGATTCTGTATTGCATATCTGAATATTCAGCCATTTATTGTTACCATGGCGGGAATGTTCTTTGCCAGAGGACTTACAGCAGTACTTTCCACAGAACAGGTTAGTATTACTTCAGATGCATTTATGGTAGCTCTTGCCAATGCAAAGATTCAGCTTCCGTTTGGTGCTTACGAGAACAAGAAAGGTATTCTTCAGATTCCATATATGCGTGTAGCGGTTGTAATTGCACTGATTATTGTGGTTTTAGTATTTTTGATGTTAAAATATACCAAGTTTGGTAGAAGTCTTTATGCAGTAGGTGGTAACCAGACTTCAGCGACCTTAATGGGGCTTGATGTTAAGAAGACAAAATTGGGTGCACATATACTTTGCAGTTTCTTGACATCCATTGGTGGTATCTGCTATTGTTTAAATACTATGTCAGGTAGTCCAAGACAGGCGTTGGGATTAGAAATGGATGCTATTTCATCCTCTATCATTGGTGGAACTTTATTGACCGGTGGTGTTGGTAATGTATTTGGTACTTTCTTTGGTACTTTAATCAATGGTACAATTTCCATTCTTGTTAAGACCAATGGTAAGCTGGTAAGCTCATGGGCTAATATTGTAACTGCAATTTTACTTTGCTTCTTCATTCTGTTACAGGCAGTATTTGCTAAAATTAAGGATAGTAAAAAGTAGAGAATTGAACTTTCGGCATAGTAGGATAAGCTGGAGGAAACAATATGGTATTAAAACAAAAGTTTATGCTTTTGTTTCTGATTACAGCCTGTCTTTTGACAGGCTGTAGTGCTGAAGAGGCAAAAGAGGTAGAAAAAGAAGAAATGGACAAGCTCACGGCACAGATAGAGTTAGAAGAAATACTCGAAAATAGCGAGGAGTATATTGTAATAGGTTTTTCACAGGTGGGTTCGGAATCAGATTGGAGAATTGCAAATACGGAATCGGTTCAGAAAACTTTTACATCAGAAAATGGATATTATTTAATCTTTGAAGACGGACAGCAAAAGCAGGAAAACCAGATTAAAGCAATTCGAAACTTTATTTTGCAGGAAGTGGATTATATTATTTTAGATCCGATTGTAGAAACGGGGTGGGATGCTGTATTTCGTGAAGCGAAAGAAGCAGAAATTCCAATTATTCTCACAGACCGTTCAGTTGTTGTGGAAGATGAAGGGCTGTATACTTGTTGGGTTGGAAGTGATTTTGTTGCAGAAGGAAGAAGAGCTGGAGAATGGCTTGAGGATTATTTAAACCAGAAGGGACGTTCTGGTGAAACTATAAATATTGTTACACTTCTTGGAACATTGAATTCATCTGCACAGATTGGCAGAAGTAAAGGGTTTAATGAGGTTTTGGAACGAAATATCAATTGGAATATGCTGGAAGAACGTACCGGTGATTTTGTACAGGCAAAGGGACAGGAGGTTATGGAATATTTTCTGACTACTTATGAAGACATTGATGTAGTAATCAGAATGATAATATGACATTTGGTGTAATGGAAGCACTTGATAAAGTCGGAAAAACTTATGGTCCTAATGGTGAAATTATTATTATTTCCTTTGATGCAGTAGAAGCGGCACTGGAAGCCATGAAAGAAGGATACATTAATGCTGAGTTTGAATGTAATCCTCATTTGGCACCCTTGATATCAGAAGTAATTCAGAAACTGGAGAATGGGGAAGAAGTAGAGAAAGTCCAGTATATTGAAGAAACTTATTTTGAACCAACTATGAATCTGGAAGAAATATTAGAGACTAGAACTTATTAGAATACAGACATTTGTACGAAAAAAGGACAAATTCTTTTGATGAAAAAGAGTTTGTCCTTTGGTTTTGGTTATAAGGTTATTGTAACTTGAAGTTGCCAACTTCTTCATTTAACTGATTAGCAACTTCTGTGTTGGATGTTGCCTCATTACCGATATCACTTACATTTGAAGTTAAATTAACAGCCATTTCCGTTACATTGGTAATACCTTCTGTACTTTCTTCTACAGCAATGTTAATAGCAGCAATGGATTCTTTAATATTATCCATGTTTGATTTAATCTGCTGGCTTTCTGTTGCAAATTCTTCCATTAAAGAATTTATACTGCCAATATTCTGTTGATAGCTTTCGCTGGTTGTGAGTAATTGCTCGTAGCCACCCATAGCAGTTTGCTCAAGAAATTCTACCATGTTGGCAGCTTCTTTTGCCAATTCATTAACATTGTCAATTACTTCTGCACTGACAAGTTTGATTTGAGAAGCAGCAGTAGCGGAGTTGGCAGCAAGTTTGCCAATTTCATCGGCTACAACAGCAAATCCTCTTCCGGCTTCTCCAGCTCTTGCAGCCTCAATAGAAGCATTCAGGGCAAGAAGATTTGTCTGAGAAGTGATACTGATGATTTCGTTAGTTAATTCACTAATCTGTTCTACAGCTTTTGATTTTTCGATTTTGGCATTAACGGAAGCAGCCATATCTTGAGCCTGTACTTTGGCAGCATTCTGGTCAGTAACCGCTCTGTTATAAATGGAAGCTGCTTCATTCATAATAGAATTAGAAGAAACTTTGCCGGTATCAGCTTTCTGGGTGATAGTATCAATTGCATTGTATACTTGCAGAACCGCATCATTTACCTGATAAAGAGAGGCACTGGTTTCTTCCATACCGGCACTCATTTCTTCCATAGTGGCAGAAATATCTGAGATGTGCATTTCTGCATTGCCAATTTTGGTGGCAATTGTATCAGAAGAAAAAGTAAGCTGGTCGGAATTATCTGAAATGTGAATCATGATACCTCGAATATATTCCAATAAAGCATTTATGTTAGTACCGATTAATTCTAGTTCGTCTCCACTGTGAATGTCTAATTTCTGGGTTAAATCTCCTTCGTTGTTTACAAGGTCAAATACTTTTTCATTTACAAGTTTAAGACCTTTGGAAATGCTGTTAACAATAAGGAATAAAATAACTAAAGTGATTATTAATGACATAATAGTAATACTGTAAATGCGGTTTTGAGCTTTATCGAGACGAGCAATAACACTCGAAGCATCATAGTCACAGCCTAAAATCCCAACAACTTCACCCTGACTGTCATAGATTGGTTTGTATGCAGAAATTAAGTCGCCATCAATGGAGTTTTCGATATAATCCTGAACATAATCTTCTCCACTGAAGATATCGGCAAATTCTTCATAAGGGTAATCAAAAACATCACCAATCTGGCACTGCTGAATCGTATTGTCAGTATCAATGCCGTAATAAAGGGTTGTTCCGTCTGAATAAAGAGTATAAAGGAAAGCAATACCTGATTCTTCCTGGATTTTACGCATGGAAGTAAGCATTGTCTGGTAGCTTTCGGTCTTTTCATCACCAGGCGCCAGTGTGGCAAGGGCATCACCATCGATGGAATGAAGTGCAAAAGTGGCAGCCATGGCGGCTTCCTCTGTTGCCATTGCGATAAGACCATCCTGAGTATGAGAAAAAGAATTAAAACCAATTAAAAAACAGGTTAAAATAATAAGTAAACTGGACGGAATTAAAATTTTATTTCGTATGCTAAATCTGCGGACTTTTGTTTTTTTCATTAAAATGCCTCCTAAATAAATGGTTGTTTTTCTTGTAAATAGAATAATTTAAATATAACTAGCAGTTTAACATATATTGGGAAAGATTACAATGAATGTATGGATGAATATTAAAGAAATGATAGCATTTTTTAATATTTACATTAAAAACATTAAATGGTATTTGGTCTTGATTTCAGGTAAAAATTGGATATAATTATATAAGATAATTTTCATAAACAGAAAACGATTACCTTTCAGGTTTCGTTCATATACATATAGAAAGAGAAAAGAAAGATATGATAACTTTGTTGAGTAAAATTTTAATTAAGAATTATAAGGAGTATAAGAATCCGGAAGTAAGAAGACAGTACGGAATGATGACGAGTATTGTAGGTATTTGTCTAAACATTTTGTTGTTCGCAGGAAAATATTTTGCAGGTTTGATTAGCGGCTCCATTGCCATTATGGCAGATGCTTTTAATAACTTGTCTGATGCAGGTTCTTCCTTTATGACACTGGTAGGATTTAAATTTTCTGGTATGAAACCGGATAAGGAACATCCATTCGGACATGGGCGCTTTGAATATCTCTCCGGTTTGTTTGTGTCCATGGCAATTATTCTGATGGGATTTGAACTTTTTAAATCTTCCATACAGAAGGTAATGCATCCGACAGAGGTAAACATGGATACACTTGCGATGGCAATTTTAATTGTATCTATTTGTGTAAAGCTGTATATGGCATTTTATAATCTGACCACCAGTAAGAAAATTGAGTCTGCAGCCATGAAAGCTACCGGTATGGACAGTTTAAGTGATAGTGTAGCTACAACGGTAGTATTACTTTCGGCAATTGTATCCAAAGTGTTCCAGTGGAATGTAGATGGATATTGCGGTATTATGGTGGCAATTTTTATTCTGTATGCCGGCATAAATGCAGCGAAAGAAACTATTGGTCCAC
>CAZRLE010000050.1:0-12712 GCA_964600705.1 uncultured Lachnoclostridium sp.
TCGAAACATAATACAGGTACTACACCTAATGCAACAGAACCTACTAAACCACCACCGATAGAACGGGCACGGCTTAATTTACTTCTGTCGATTGGATCTAAGGATACTACGTTTGCCATAGCACCGAATGGCATAGATGTACCTGTGTAGCTCATACCAAAGAAAATATAAGCAAATGCAACCCACGCATGTAATGCAACACCTTCAAATGGAACCTTGCTAAAGCAAAGTACACCAGATAAAGCAAGTGGAATCATAAATAACTTAATCCAAGGTGTGAACTTGTCACCACTCTTACCAAGTCTCCAACGGTCTGGGAATGAACCAATAATTGGGTCATTGATTGCATCCCATAAACGTGCAACTAAGAATAATGACGCCATCCATGATGCTTCGATACCTAATGCATAGGTACAGAAAGTAAGGAAGTACGCATCTACAAATAAGTTAACGAAACTACCAGCCATGTCACCAAATACATAGCCCACCTGGTCTTTTACACCAAATGCAGGAATTACTTTTTCTTTTGACATAATCATTTCTCCTTTGCAAATTCTGTAACTGTAATTACAGTTGTTTTATTGTATCTATATTATACAACGACAAAATCACATTTTAAATTGTGTTTTTAGGATAAAATATTGCAAATCTGGTAATCTTATTTTAAACTTATTTTATAATTATTAAATTATTTCCTTACAATTTATAGTTCCATTTATTACATCATCATGATGGTGTCACAAAAAGAAAGGATTTCAAATATGAAGCTTTCCGATTCAAAAGAAATACTTGAACTTATCAAAACCATGGGAATCGAAAAAGACCTAAATTCCCTGACAAAATCAGAATTAGAAGAACTATCCAAGGACTCCGAACTGAGAAATAAGTTATTTGCACTGTTAAACAGCTTAAACCGCAATCTCTATCAGGAGTTGGAAATGGACTCCCCATACGTTAATACACATAGAGATATTACCTATCAGGCTGGATCTTTGCAGCTTCACAGTCACTCCTTTTATGAAATCATTTATTGTGAAAGCGGCAATATTCAATATTTAATTGCCGATAAACGTTACCGTATTCATGCCGGTGATGTTATTTTAGTGCCTCCCGGAGTCAGTCATCGTCCCCTTTTTTATGAAGACCTCACCAAGCCTTACTCTCGTATTGTTCTATGGCTGAGTACTGAATTTATGAAAAACATTGCCCGACTTTGTCCTCAGGAACAATTACTGGAAATTAAAAAGCAGGAACATTTCCTCATCCGTACCGAAGGAACTCCTTTTAAATATTTAGGCATTTACTTTCAAAGAGGACTTGAAGAAGCAGAAAGCTCTGCACCACTTAGCGAGCTTTCTCTTTATGGCAATACCACTGCTCTTGTGGCACACCTTGCCAGAGCCCTTCTCTCTACCCAAAGTCAGTTCCCTACCGAGCAAAAGGATGAACTGGATCGCATTATTTCCTACATTGAGAACAACTACGCAGATAAGATTACAATGGGAACTACAGCAAAATATTTCCACATCAGTACCAGCACCTTAGGAAAAATGTTCTACAGCAAGCTTGGTATCAGCTTCTATCATTTTGTAACCCAGCGCCGCCTTATCAATTCTAAAATCAAAATAGAAGAAGGCAGCTCTATGGAAGAAGCTGCCCTATCCTGTGGTTTTTGCGATTACTCTGCCTTTTACCGGGCCTTCAAAAAGGAATATGGTATTTCACCAAGAGAATACAAGACATTAGATAGGTAATGTAGCAAAACCTGCCTGTAATTCTTCATCCGTTGGAATATAATCCTTCATTATCCCATCGTTAAATGCCTGATAAGCAAACATATCAAAATATCCCGTACCGGTGAGTCCGAAAAGAATGGTCTTTTCCTCGCCGGTTTCTTTACATTTTAAAGCTTCATCAATGGCAACACGAATCGCATGACTGCTTTCCGGTGCCGGAAGAATACCTTCTACACGTGCAAACTGGGTTGCTGCTTCAAATACAGAAGTCTGTTCTACGGAACGTGCTTCCATCAGACCATCATCATAAAGCGTAGAAAGAGTAGAACTCATACCATGGAAACGGAGTCCGCCTGAATGTCCCGGGGATGGAATAAATCCATTTCCTAGTGTGTACATTTTCGCCAATGGCGTAATCATACCGGTATCACAATAATCATAAGCAAACTTACCTCTTGTAAGGCTCGGACAGCTTGCAGGTTCTACTGCAATAAACTGATAATCCGCTTCTCCACGAAGTTTTTCACCCATAAATGGTGCAATCAGCCCACCCAAATTAGAACCGCCACCGGCACATCCAATAATAATGTCAGGTTTTACCCCATATTTATCCATTGCTGTCTTACATTCCAGACCAATTACACTCTGGTGAAGCATAACCTGATTTAATACAGAACCTAGTACATAGCGATATCCTTCAAGATTACCTGCTGCCTCCACCGCTTCTGATATTGCACATCCTAAGCTTCCGCTTGTCCCCGGATGCTTTTCTAAAATTTTGCGCCCAACTTTCGTTGTCTCGGAAGGGGAAGGGGTTACAGTTGCATTGTAGGTACGCATGACTTCTCTGCGGAATGGTTTCTGCTCATAAGAACATTTTACCATGTATACCTTACAATCCAGCCCAAGATAGGCACACGCCATAGAAAGAGCTGTTCCCCACTGACCTGCACCCGTTTCCGTTGTTACACCTTTAAGCCCTTGATTCTTTGCATAATATGCCTGTGCAATAGCAGAATTTAATTTATGACTGCCGGAGGTATTATTACCTTCAAATTTATAATAAATCTTGGCGGGTGTACCCAGTGCCTTTTCCAAACAGTAGGCACGAACCAAAGGTGCCGGACGATACATTTTGTAAAAATCACGAATTTCAACAGGAATTTCAAAATAAGCCGTCGTATCATCTAATTCTTGTTTAATCAGTTCATCACAAAAAACCGGCTGCAAATCTTCAAATGTCATTGGTTTATGTGTTTCAGGATGAAGCAGCGGTGCTGGCTTGTTAAGCATATCTGCGCGCAGATTATACCAATGAGTTGGAAGCTCACTTTCGGATAAATAAATTTTGTAGGGAATTTCACCATAATTACTCATATACACCATTCCTTTCTTCCTCATTCTATGTTATCTTCTAAATTCTTTTTACTAATTATACACAAAAAAGTGCAGTTTACAAGTCATTTTCAGAAAATTTATACTTGCTCCGCACTTTTTTCACTTTATTTTAATCTACACTGATTCCAAATTCACCCGGTAAAAATCTTGGACATACATTTTCGGAAGAAGTAATAACCGAAGCAGCCAACGAAGTTCCGATTTCTACTGCTTCTTCCAGTGTTTTTCCATAAGTAAGACCGCTTACTACCCCTGCACAGAAGGAATCACCAGCACCTGTGGTATCTTTAACCTGAACCTTCTTTGCAGGACAGTGTCCGACATTCCCATCGTGGTCTACATAAATAGCCCCCTGTCCTCCCATTGTTACTACCATAGATGGAATTTTCGCTCTTGTAACTTTTTCTTTAATAAGAGGCATCAATTCTTCTGGTGTCATACCTTCATAATCTTCAATAAATAGCTGACCTGCTTCCTGCTGATTACAGATATAGCAGTCAAACTGCTGTGCAAAATCTCTTCTGTCATTGGCAATCTGCATATTAGACACTAATGCGTACATTTTTTTATTGTATTTTTCTGCCAGCTTAAATACTTTCTTTACAATCTCTTTCTGAAGGTCTGCCTGTAAAATAACGGAGTCTGCAGCCGCAATAATTTCATCGCCTTTTTCTTCTAAAATACGAAGAATCGGACCATGGTCAGGACGTTTTGAAATAGAACCTGCTAATTCACCACGATGGTCAAATACTGCAAGCCATGTTCCCATAGAATCTGGTACCACAGAAACATAATCTGTATTTACCTTGTGATTCCGTAATTTCTCTATTACAGAAGTTCCTAACGCAGTATCATCTACACTACTGACAAAAGTTGGACGAAGCTCCATATTCGCAATGTCTTCTACTACGTTTCGTGCTACGCCACCATGAATATACTCTACTCTTCCCGCATTTCTTCCATCCGGAATATAAGTCGTATCCGGAAATCCCTTGATATCAATAAATACTGCACCAATTACAACGATTCCCATTGTCTTTTCCTCCTAAGTTATCTTTCTTATTTCTTCTCACACTGATTTAACTTTCCAATCACTTCTTCTAATTCCTCGCAAAGACCTTTTGCTGTGTTTAGGTCGGAATTCTTCAAAGCAGTGGTAATTCTTGTCTCCAGTTCTTTCTTCTTCTGCTCGATTTCGAGATAATCCTTGTTGAAATGCTTTTCATAAATCATCTGTCTGAATGAACGGATTCTCATGCGGCGAATGGTATTATTCTCAATATAGAGCACATAATCCACACAATTTACAATATTATAGAAATCGTGGGATACCATAAGAACAGAACCCTTATACTGAGAAAGTGCCTTTTCCAATGCAATCTGTGCCCACATGTCTAAATGGCTCGTTGGTTCATCTAACAGCAACAGATTGGCTTCACTGTCTGAAAGCTTCTGAAGCTGTAACAAATTAAGTTCTCCACCAGAAAGCTTTTCACCCTGAATCTGTTCTAAAAATCCAACTTTAACGTCCTCGCCAAACTGAATTGCCGGATTCTTTGCCATAAATACATCCGATGTACCATCTGCTGCCGGACTGTAATTTCTGTAAATAGCATTTAACAGTGTGGATTTACCTGTACCATTTGGTCCAACAATCGCAACCTTTTCACCCGCTTTAATTTCAAAGCTTACATCGGTTAATAAATCTTCCTCGAAAGCAACTTTGTAGCCATCTACCTTTAAAACAGTTGGAAGTTCCTTTGTAGCTTCCACACTTTCGTCATCAGAAACAGCTTCTATTTCCCAATTAACTTCCGGGAACTTAATCTCCGGCTCACGGATATCAAGGAATGGCGCTTTAATGGCTCTTGCTTTTAATCTGTCCAAATGAGTCTGACGGGCATGAACCGTACGACCTAAGGATGCAATACTCATATTGGTTGCAGTCGTTCTCATACGGTTAACCATATCCTCGTTACGTTCAATTTCTTTCTGGTCCTCAATGGACTGCTCTTTAATCTCAATCTTCTTCTGGAGAAGCGCAAAATTATAGTCTGTGTAATTACCGTCAAATTCCTGAATATCTTCATTCTCGAGATGTAAAATCTTATTAAAACAGTGATTTAACAGATAACGGTTATGTGTAATAACAAGCAGTGTTCCCCTGTGAGAATTGATAAGCTTGCACAGGCTGTTCATATTATCAAAATCTAAGAATACATCCGGCTCATCCATTACAAGGAGATTTGGCTGTAACAACATTTCCTTCATAATCTGAACCAGCTTATATTCACCACCGCTTAACTGGGAAAGCAGCACATGCTCACGCTGGTGCATATCAGCAGTCTTTAACTGGCGGTAGATATTACTTTCGTAATTATCCCCATCCATCGCCTGAAATTCATCCAAAAGCTTCTGATATTTCTCAAATGCCGCATCCATATCTTCTGCTGTAGCCATTTCATCGCAGGCAATTGCTGTTTCTTCCTGATTCTTTACAAATACTTCACTTAAATAATCGAATACGCTGATGTCCTGGTTCTTGTCCCTTACTGCAAACTGGCTCACATAACCAATTCTGCAGTTGCCATCTTTCGTAATCTTACCATCATACAGATACTTCTCCGTATCCATAATCATATCAATTAATGTGGTTTTACCAGTTCCGTTGCTTCCGATAAACGCACAGTGCTGACCATCTTCTAAGGTGAAAGACACCTTCTTATATAAATCCTTATCCGGAAAGGAATAGGATAGCTTTTCTACTTGAATCATAATTTTCCTCATTTCTATATTATCTCAATTGAATCACTATCCTTAGTATAACGGATTTATAGGGAAAGTAAAAGCAAAACTTATACTCTCACACGATAATTTGGATTGGACTGAATCCATCCAGTTCCCTGATTAATTGCTGTATTACCATCTCCATCCACCCAGATTCTTCTGCCATCCGGTAAAGTTCTCCAATGTGGTGTTACATGATGTACATTTTCATTTTCAAACACCTGATATTCCATATCATCATCAAGCATATCCACAACTCCATCCATCACATCTGCAAGACCAACTGCCACCACACTTACCAGCGCCACTTTTGCCAATTCTTTTCCAGTTTTAATGGCTGTTTCTGTGTCTCCATTTGCAATGGCTGCCGCTGTTTCCAGTCCTTGTCCTGCAATATGCATCATTCCTTTTCCCATTCCTACCACAGTTTCAACGCCGACTTCTACTACTTCTCCTACACCCTCTCCAAAAGTTCTTCCATCTTTATTAAGAGCACCTTCAATACACTTTCCTGTTCCTTCTGCGACAGTACCTAATAAATCTCCTGTATGTACTGTCACCCTACATGCTGTATCTGCAACTTCTTTAATGAAATCACTATCTACCAATTCTCCTGCTAAATATACCGGTGTTGCTACTACTACACCTGCTACTGTTCCTACTGCATGTCCTAAATCCTTTAAAAATCCCATTGTTTTATTCTCCTTTTTCCTATGTATATGCTTGGTTTTGTTTTCCTTTGTTACTTTTATTATACTGGATATTCCAAGAAAATAAATCGTAAGTATATTTTATATATTTGTTCCTATTTCTTGCGATTTTAAGATGTTTTTGCTATAATTTACATATGTTTTTGTTCCTATCAATATAACAAAAGAGGTTGTCCATATGAATCCATTTGAATTTTTTGAAGACGCACAAGCCAAACAACATATAAATTTGAGCACTTATGCCTGGGACATTCTTGAACAGGACATTGTAGAATTTATGAACTCTAATCCCAATAAAATATCAGGCTTTATTAATCGTATATTAGAAGTCTATTTGCGAGAAGGTCTGTTCCCTGCCGACATTACCTCTTCTATTCAAAGTTATGAAAAGCATCAACGCAAACGATTACAAAACATCAATGGTTTATCTGGGCAAAGCTTAGAAGAAATTTTGTCCATTTTAAAAAAAGACTACATTCATTCTTTGTTACAGGATTTTCACACAGAAAAAGGAATTGGTAAAAAATTCGATGTTAATAATGCTTGTCGTGCACTGTTAAAAGCAAAGGGTGAATTCGGTTATGAAACAGAAGTTTTCCCCAAAAGAGGCGCCTATATCAATACAATTTTAGAACACTATGCACGACTGCCTATGGCTGAACGCGAAGACATCTTTTTTAGAGACACTATAACAGAACTGGAATACTGTATTCATACCAAAAGAAGCCTTTATCTATCCACACAGAAATACACCCACCAATTGATTCCTTACAAAATTATGCACGACAAATATAATATGCACACTTACCTTGTGGGGATTTCTTTTGAAGACGAAGAACCGAAAAGCCGATTATTCCGCATTTCACAAATCCTAAGAATGACACGAACCACTTCTGCACCACTCATTCTTGATGTACATACTCGTCGTCAGATTGATAATGAAATCAAGCAAAAAGGGGTTCAGTATCTTCCTGGTGAAACACAAAGGATTCAAATACGTCTCACCTCTACTGGTCAAAAAATGTATCATCGCATCACTTTTCAGAGACCAACCTATGAACCTCAATCACCAGAAGATATTCGAAATAATATTTTTACCTTTGTCTGCACTCCTTACCAAGCCTTTGTTTACTTTAAAGCCTTTGGTTGTGAAGCAGAAATCTTATCACCGGATTCTTTACGTAATAATTTGATTGAGTTCTATGAAACTGCTCTTTCCGCATATCACAAAACCGAATAACAAAGAGGCAGCCTTTTCGCTGCCTCTTTCACTATATTCTCTATTCAACTCACTTTTAATTTGATACTTGTTTTAACAACTCCGTATTCCATAAAAATTGCTTGACATTTTCTGTATTTTCCCAGCCATGGGTTCCCTTATGAGCCCCTTGATTTCTCAGTTTATTAATCTCAAGTAATTTAGGACCATATTGTCCAAGACTCTTACTTTTATCTTCAGAAATAATATGACCTGCACTTCCAAGAGTTGCCCCGTGTTTTGTAGCAAAACACTTCTCAACTTCTTTCTGGTACTCTGTACTCTTATTTAGATAAGCCCAGATTGTAATCTCTATTACTTTGCAGTATTCTACCAGTACTGGTGAATAATCAATTCCCTGATTTTTCCCAAATGCATCTGAAAGCTGTTCTGCTGTTGCAAAAACAATCATCGCTTCCTTTGAAAGTCCTGGGAACTCCCCTGATACCTTTTCCATAATCTGCTTGTGTTTATCCATATTGATTCCATAGTATGCCTTCTTTAAATCCTCACCCTTTTGTCTGATTTCATCATTAGCCACTTTCAATTCTTTTTCATACTGTTCTTGTTGTTTCTTGGCCTCCTGATACTTATCATCCAATTCTTCCTTTTTCTTTTTGGCTAAGTCTAGTTCCCCTTTCGTGGTATTTAAGGTATTCTTCAGTTCTTTATTAGTTTCTTCCAGTTTCTGAAGCATCTTCTTATCAACACCCTGTTTTTTCTTTGCTTCATCTACAATCTGTTTCTGCACACTTAAAGATTTCTCAAGGGATTTTACATTGTCTGTCAACTCTTTGTTGCGTTTTTCCAAATGCTTTTGCTCCTGATTCCAAGCCTCCTGACTCTTTTTATATTCCTTGTCAAGCTCACCACATTTAACCTTCCAGTCAGCCAGTTCCCGATTGCTCTTTTTCACTCTTTGGGATAAAGTTGCAATTTCTGCCTGATTATTTTCATATTCCAAAATCACTTTTGCTGCTTTTTCTTTATCATCAGAAACCTTTATCAGTTCGCATTCTAGTTCATTACACTTTTTTGTACGTTCTGCAATTGAAGTCTTAAGCTCAAAGATTTCACTTACTTTTTCCTGCAATTTCAAATCCGCCTGATGTTTTTCTTTTTGCAGCTGTTTTGTTCTGGCAGACAATTCTTCAATACGTTTTATGTACTCCCCAACAGCTTCTACCGCGGCAGAATTCCCCTCGCCTCGTCTATCCATAATCTGCTTGATATTCTCCGAGGTCAATGGTTCAATTTGCAGTTTTTCCTCTCTTTCAAAAGAAAGTATCGTTCCTCTTTGTTCCTTTTGATTAAAGTTGATATAAAATTTTGCAAGGTCGCCCTGCTCTGTTCTAAAAGATAAATATTTGCTTCCATTTTTGTTATCCAATAAAGCCTGTGGGTTAATTACATGATTTAACTCATATAATCTTTTCTCCATTCTTCTTAAATCTTCAAAGCTAAACATTTTCAAAATCTGCATCAATACATCCTCTGCAAGGATAATTTTAGAATAGTCTGCCCACAATTCCTTATAAAACAAGGCATTACGATTGCTCTCTTCTGTAATCTGTTTCCCTATCTCCGCAATTTTCCTATTCGCCTCTTCCTGCTTTAACTGTATCTCATCAACAACCAGCTTTAATTCCTGGTTCTCTTTCATCAGATTTCTTCTCATGCTGTCTGCATCAGAATCTTCTCGTCCATGCAATTCTTCCACACGCTTTGTATTTTTTCTTATCTTTTGCTCAAACCCTGTTATTTCCCTCTGCAGCTGTTCAACCTTTTCCTGTTCTCTCTCAGAAATCCAAAGACAGGAATGAAGCACCTGTAAATCTTCCTTTAATTCAATCTGTTTTTCACTTTCCAGACCATCAATCTGTAACCTGACATCTGCCAGTTTACTTCCATATTCTGTTCGTGCCAGCCAGATATAATGCAACGCCCATCGTATTCTCATTTTTCTGGAAATATAGACTCCATATACGATTTCCAAAATTACACAAAGTAAAATGCAAGTCGTTTTCTTAAATACAACCATACGTGCCAGCAAACCAAATGCCAATAGAATAATACATGACATTATTCCCCAGCGAACCAATACTTTTCTCTCATTTTTGGACTTCAGATGTGGATATTTTTCATAAATATACTCTACTTTTTCGGGAATCGAAAGTCCTTCCTTCTCACCTGTTTTAAATCTTTTCATCGCATAATTTACCAGATAAGAAGACATCATATCTCCTACTTCCCGATATCTTCCAGGTACTCCAATCCGCTTTCCAAGTCCCTTTATCATCACCTCATAAAGTTCTTCATTGGATAATAATTGCACTTGTCTGACTACATCCTGATATCTGTCATCCCAATTCGATATCACATACGTACTCCATTGTTTTTTTGCAAGCCTCGCAAAGAACCCGATAATCATATGTATAATACTGTATATCCTCTGGATTAAAATAGATATGCAATTTCGAAATGTATACACTTCCAAATCAGCAACAAACTTTACCATTTTACTTTTTGCAATTGTTTTTCCTGCTTCAATGATATTTATCATCTGTAATCCTTCTTCCCAAAAGTATTATATAATCATTTTCTCCTAATACTTCTACGTATAATCAATACCATAAGTATAGCGGATTTTTACAAATATTAAAACACTAATTTTAGACCTATTGTATCACTATTTACACAATCAGGCTTTTCTGATAATATGATACTGGCATCATTAAAATTGGAGATATGGTGATTTTATGTCTAACAAAAGATTACAAACCACACTGGACAGACTTCCTTATGGTGAGGAACTGACATCTGGTGATTTAAAGGTTCGAAACGTACTCCCCGAAGGAGTGAAATCCAGAGAATTATATCAGGATATTGTCCGTATCGCATGGCCCAGCTTTGTAGAGCTTCTTTTAACCCAGCTTGCTTCTATGGTGGATTTGATGATGGTAGGCTCTATGGGAGGAACTGCCAATCCTAACATCGGAGCACAGGCTTTATCTGCGGTAGGATTAACGACACAGCCTAAATTCCTTTTGATGGCTGCGTTTATTTCCATGAATACAGGGATTACCGCCTTAGTTGCCCGAAACAAAGGAACCGGTGATAAAGAACAGGCAAACCGAATTGTGCGACAGGGCTTATTGTTAACCTTCTGTACTACAGTTATTTTGTCTATTCTTGGAACGGTATTTGCAAAACAAATGATTCTTTTTATGGGTTCCACAGAAGAAATTGTAACTACCTGGGCAACTCAGTATCTTCAGATTCAGATGATTGGTTTCTTAACAATGGCACTTACCAGTACCATTACTGCGACACTTCGTGCGGTAGGCGATTCCCGAACCTGTATGATATACAACATGGTCGCTAACGTTGTGAATGTTATTTTTAACTGGCTGTTAATCTATGGACACCTTGGTTTCCCAGAGCTTGGTGTAGCAGGTGCTTCCCTTGCAACGGTACTCGGTCAGTTTGTAGCCTTTATTATGGCACTTACTGTATTGATTCGTGGAAATGGTTTCTTGAAACTAGAATTTAAGCTTGGATTTAAACCTGACTGGAAAGTGCTTAAAAATGTTCTTAACATCGGGCTTCCTGCCATGTTAGAGCAGCTTCTGATGCGTGCCGGAATTATTATTTTTACGAAAACAATTACCTCTCTTGGAACAACAGCGTATGCTACCCATCAGGTATGTATGAACATTCAGGCATTGTCCTTTATGACAGGTCAGGCATTTGCTGTATCTGCCACTTCCTTAGTCGGACAATCCCTTGGAAAACGCCGCGCCGATATGGCGCAAGCCTATTGTGGCAGAACCAGAACCATTGGATTCGCATTTGCCATGTTATTAGCTGTTATCTTTGTTTTCTTTGGCGGAGATATCGTTGGACTTTACAACAGTGACCCAGAGATAATAAGAATCGGCGGTGAAATCATGCTGTTTATCGCCTTCACCCAGCCATTCCAGAGTTCCCAGTTTATCACTGCCGGAGGACTTCGTGGCGCAGGGGATACTAGAACAACCGCTATGATTACTTTTATTACCGTACTTTTGGTGCGACCTATCACAGCGATAGTTCTTGTAAACATGGGATTTGGACTTTATGGGGCTTGGGCTGCTTTTACACTCGACCAGCTTCTTCGTTCCGCATTGGTGCTTGGACGATATAATAGTGGTAAATGGAAGATGGTTTGTGGGAAAAGTGCTTAGACAGAAAGCAGACGAACTTTCCGCAGGCTGTATGATGGGGTTTGCAGAAGGGCGAAAAGATTTTGCTATGTCAGATGAAGAGTTTAAAGCATTTGTAGAGTACCATTTAGCAACTTGTGAGAAGAGAGAACTGATTGGCAGTTCAAGTCATTTGCTTTACATTTGTAAGAAGAAATAAATTTGAATTTAATGGAGGTAATAAGGTAATGAAGGTTTTACTTATTAATGGAAGTCCGCGTCCAAACGGAGAAACATATGCAGCACTCAAAATTATTGAAAAAACCTTGCAAGAGAATGGTATCTGCAGTGAATGGTTTCAATTAGGTACGGAACCTGTACGTGGCTGCATCCATTGCGGAGGCTGTAAAAATAGGTATAGATGTGTATTCAATGACGATGCATGTAATGAACTTATTGAAAAGATAATGAAAGCAGATGGAGTTATCATTGGTACACCTGTTTATTTTGCAGGAGCAAATGGGGCTCTTTGTGCTCTGCTTGACCGTGTTTTTTATGCAGGTTCATTTTATGGGAGACTTTTTGCAGGAAAGCCATCTGCTGCGGTTGCAACCTGCTGGCGTTCCGGAGCAAGTGCAA
>CAZRLE010000051.1:0-12697 GCA_964600705.1 uncultured Lachnoclostridium sp.
ACAACGGATATATTCTTATCTCATCTCCTCTGCCTCTAAATTCAGTTACAATATCACTGGATAAAAATTTCGAGTTGCTTCCGGTCACATATACATCAATATTGCTAATCCTAAGCAAACTGTTCAGCACTTCTTCAAATCGTGGCATAAACTGCACTTCATCTAAAAGCAAATAATACTTCTGTTCATCTTTCATTGCGTCCTTGATATACTGATAACACTTTTTTATGTAATGATAAATCAAAGAAATATAAATTAAGCAGTAATTCTTTATGCCATAATGATTAAAAACTTCTATTCTGAAACCGAATTTTAAAATTCTAATATTGTCCTCTTACTTATATACTACGCTTTTTTCATCAGTCACCATAGGAAAATATATTTTTTTACTTAATATTATCTTCGTATTAATTTACGCACCAACACACCAATGAACAAACCAACCATCGATACAATCAGATACCAACCAAAATGCACCATAGCTGTCTCATTATAGTAAATAAACACAGATGGAATAAATGATGTAGCAGCTACCATTGGATACAAATATTTAATCTCTTTATCTGAAATACTGCCAATTATAATGGAAAGTAAAAATGTTGCCAATACAATTAAAAACACCATTCCCATTGCATCTGTCGGTCCTGTAAATAATGGAAATATATAAAACATAAAAAGCTGAATTAATAATACTAACAGCTCTTTCGCATATTTTTTCATTCAAATCACCTCTTACTCTTCATCTTTATGACTTTACACTTCTTTGTCAAATACAAGTTTCACACTCAATGTAACATTGGCATTTTTCTACAAAATAGAAACATTTTCATACAGCCCATCATCAAAAATGTCCTGTACCTTCCTATCATCCACAACATACTCCGCCACCTTGCTCACAAGCAGTTCAAAATCCTTAAACACACAAACCTCTACCTGCTCCACACCATCATAGAACCACCAGCGGCTTGTATTGTTCGTAATTGCACATTCTCTGTCTTTATATGTAAACTCAATCTCTCTGCCGTGCATGAGAAAATCTGCTATATCATCATACTTATAATGTTTAGGTAATCTCACCCAAAATTCTAAATCAAAATGCGGTGCTGGAAATCCCGATGCACCGTAAGGATATGGCTCATGCGTACAGCGCACTTCACCCCATCCAAAATCTTTTGTATCTTCATCTCTTTCCTTTAGGATATTTCCCACAATACGATAGCTGAACTGAAATAAAACCTTATGCTCCTCTGTAATTATTTCACAAACATAAGTAGCTTTCTCTGGAAGAATTCCGAACTGCTCTAATATTTCAATCACAGCAAATGGTAAATCTCTCTTTTTTGCCAATGCAACAAAATATCTGCAATCTCCACATTCACAACTCCACTCATCAGCTTTATCATACCATTCCTTTGTTACAATCTCATCAATTTCAACTTGGAAGCCAAATAAATCATATTTTTTCAATTCCAAATCCCACCCCTTTCCTCCATTTCAAAACCTCCCTTTGATTACTCCAAAATTTCAAGCACTTCTCTATCTATTTTATAAACGCCTTCATAGGGTAACTCCACATAAGTAGTCCCCTTTTCCTCATAAATCATATATCTGAATATTCTTTCTGCTTTCTTAAGCTCAATCACATAATATGGTCTAACACTCGGATAATCATTAACACTCATTATCCTTGTTGCCACTGCACCATTTATAAAAGTAATCAATTTCTGTAATTCTTCATCACTGATTACAATTTCTATATTCTCATTATCGTATAGTTTAACTGACTCTAACATACTAATTTCAAGCTGTTTAATCGGTTCTGCTTTAGGAAATATATCGTCATATGCTACATATGCTCCCAATCCTAAGAATACAATTACCACTATCACGGCAATACCTGTTTTTCGGTTCATATAATTACTTCACTCCTAACTTTATTTCCCCAAATGTAAATCTATTGTATTTCGAATTCAACCCAGTACTCAAAGTTATCATAATTTCCAGTTTCTCTAAAATCCATAAAACCTTTAACAAGTCTATATGTTCCTGCAGGAAGCTTGCCATGCAGCCATTCCCATTTCACTTCAAGTTCTGTGACATCATCCTTAGCAATCAGATAGGCTTCTGCTGTCCAACCATAATCTTCAATGATAGTAGGAACATCCTGCCATGTGCCATCCTTTAATACAATGAGGTTATAATCGCTGCCTGTTTGCAGTTCTCCAGTTGGTTCGCCACCAGACTGTGTGCATACAAGGGTTAAACCAGACGCTGTAACATCTTTTACAGACAAGGTAAGTCCCCAATTTGGAAAACCCTCATCACCACTGTCCACCGATTCAACACTCTGTTCATTTTCTCTCGTTGTGTCTCCTACGGTCTCTTTTCCACACCCAACAAGACCTATTATTAATGTTAATGTCAAAATTACTAATGTCCATTTCTTCATAAAAGTACCTCCTATTTGTTTACATTAATATTTTTCATTCTAAAATTAACCACCACATAGACTTTACAATTCCGCAACTATATGTAACATTGGCAATTTTCTTCTCTTTTTTATATTTTAACATACTTTTACAGACACTTTTTTACTTTTTTCTAAAAAATGCATTTATATTTTTATTCGTCACAAAACAATTTTCTTAACATCCCATCAAGTGATTTTGTATTTAAGGGATTTCTGCTTGTTTCATGGGTAACAAACAAATTTACTCCCAAATAGATTCCATTTTTCTCATATGTGCTCATTTTATAAAGGACTTTGTCCACATACTCTATATCATCCATCATACCAAAATGCTCCAGATACACTTCTTCCCGCTCTGGCATCTTTAGAATAGTAAAATCTGGATGTACTTTTATATTTCCTTTTAGTATAATTGGACACTCATAACGATAGGGTATTCCCAACATATACAACTTGTCTGCAATTATTTTTTCTGATTTTGACCTTACACATTCTCCTCTTTCGGTAAGTATTTCTTTTTCTTCATCTATGAACTCTTTTCCTTTATATGATGCAGAAGTCCATTGATTCACAAATTCTTCATCAGATAAAAATATTATATTTAACAATTCTTTTCGATAAGGGTCTACTTTTTCCCAAACGGTTCTGATATTTGTCTTTTTATACTTATCTAAGAATTCTTCTATTACTGCTACTCGCGCTTTTGCTCTCTTCAATATGTTGGTATCATAATCTCTCTGTACAATCTGTCTAGCTAGACCGTGTTCACTCTTTTTCATATATCTTCCATTTCCGCTTTTACTTTCTTTTTCTTCATCCTTATAGTAATATTCCACTTTATTTTTCTTTTTCTGAATACGCAGATGCCCCTTTGGCACATTTTTAAGCCGATTTTCTGCCTCCTTAATTATTTCTTTTAATTCATTGACTTCTGTTTTTAATGTAGCTTCTAATGTCTTCATTTCTTATCCTCCCTTTTGTACTTCTATTTCTTCTTTCATCCTACTTGTTTTTGAATTTCCTCATTTCAATTGGATATCTTATTTCCCACTTATCCCACCTATCTTCTCTTTTCTCTCTTCCAGTGGGGCTTCTCGCCAAATTCTCTCCCCACTCAACTTCGCTTTTCTCCCTTCTGGTAGGGTTCCCCAACAAACTCTCACCCTACCTTGACTTCTTTTCCTATCCTCCAGTGGGGTGCTCCAACAAATCTCCACCCCACCTGACTTCGCTTTTCTCCCTTCTGGTAGGATTCCCCAACAAACTCTCACCCTACCTTGACTTCTTTTCCTATCCTCCAGTAGGGTTCTCTAACAAATCTCCACCCCATCTGACTTCGCTTTTCTCCCTTCTGGTAGGATTCTCCAACAAACTCTCACCCTACCTTGACTTCTTTTCCTATCCTCCAGTGGGGTGCTCCAACAAATCTCCACCCCACCTGACTTCGCTTTTCTCCCTTCTGGTAGGGTTCTCCACCTAACTCCCACGCGCCTCACCTTTTCTCATCTAACATACCCATCTACTCTCACTTTTCCTCCTTCTACTTCCACTGTAATTCCGCCATACTCCGCCGTACTCATAACCTTACTTCCCACTTTAGCAAGTCGTTCCAATGTATCCTTATGAGGATGTCCATAAGAATTATCTTTTCCGGCTGATATGATAGCTAATTCTGGCTGTACGCATTCCAGAAACTCCTCACAGGTTGAATTCTTTGAGCCATGGTGTGCCACCTTTAATAACAACACATCCTCTAATATCCCCTTTTTCACAAGAAGCTTCTCCTGTTCTATCCCCAAGTCACCTGTGAGCAAGGCTCTAAATTCCCCATACTGTACTTGTAACACGGTAGAATAGCTGTTGCTATCTTCTGCCTTATAATCTGCTGCCGGATGTAGGCAGGTAAGTTCTAGACTTCCTGCTACAAGCTTATCTCCCCCTTTTATGTAAACAACTGGTATCTCACATTCCTCTGCCAAATTAACCAGTGACTCATAATTTTCTTCTATCAATGTCGTTTTGGGTAACATAAGTCTTTCTATCTCAATGCCACCCTTTTTGTTATCTTCCATTAACTCAACAATTCCACTTATATGGTCACTGTCTGCATGGGTCACTATGACGTAATCAAGTTTACCTATCCCCTTTGCCTTCAAAAATGGAATAATCCGATACGTCCCTACGCTACTTTCATCTGTACTTCCTCCGTCTACCAGACAGGTAAATCCACTCTTGCTTCTCATGAGAATACAATCTCCCTGTCCTACATCTACAAAAGTAAATTCTAGCTCTGGTCTTGCCAAACCCAAATTTTCCACTGGAATTAACAATCCAAAACTCACTGCCAGCCAAATCACACTAACTGTCCGCTTTTTCCACTTAGACAGCTTTATCCACGTACCCCATATCACCTTCCAAGTCTTTTTCCACCCACGCTTCCAAACCTTTCCTCCTATCTTACTTGCCAACTGTCCGGTTTCTCGCCCCTCACACATCTCGTTCATTGCGTAAAGCACATACAACAGAACAACCAGCAGCACATAGTAAAGCCACACCTGCCAAGCTTCAGGTTTTCCAACTATAATTCGACTAAACGGAAGCCCTCTGGTTACACTTCCCAACGCCTCATACCACTTCAAAATCACATGAACACTTCCCATAAAGAAGCGGCTTAAGAATGGTATAAACGGAAACAAAATCCCGACAATTCCGCCCACTAAAGCGGTTCCCAAAAGGATACTCATAAGTGGAATCACAACAATATTCAAAATAACTCCATAAAGTGGAATTTCATAATAAAAATAAAGAATAACCGGAAGTGTAACTATCTGAACACTTAGACTTGCCAACAAGCTTTTCTTAATCGTTTCCTGCATGGCTTCTTTGAACTTACTGGATGCTGACTTATGTCTCTTACTCTTTTTCTCCCGTATTTTTTCCTCTCTTGTCTTCTCTAACTCCAACCCCTGCACCAAAATTGGGTTCACGACTCCTATCCCCAGAATAGCTCCAAATGACAATAAAAATCCACTATCCATACAAAGCATTGGTTTTTGTGCTAATATGACGATACCGCTGATAGACAATGCTGTTGGCATATCATAGGTTCTTCCCACAATCCCTGCCACCAAAGATAGCATCATCATTACCACTGCCCGATTGGTAGATACGCTAAAACCAGTCATCAGGCCATACAACCAGATAAAAACAATAGTCAGTATGGAAGTTATCTTTTTCGGGCTTCCAATCCTTTCTAAGATTTTATACAATGCCCCTGCAACCAATGTAATATGAAGACCGGATATGGCAATTAAGTGTCCTATTCCATTCTGCTGATAAAGCTCTTTTACCTCTTTATCCATTCCTGACTTTTCACCCAATACCATTGCCTTAATGATTCCAGCTTCTTTCTCTTCAAGATGTATATCATAAACATCAGCCAATCGACTACGGAGCTCTCTTAAGGCTTCTTTCAGCCAATTTACAGTACCATCTATAATCAGTACTTCTTTTCCATAAAATTTGAAATGATAATTCCTACTCCGATAATAGGTATACTCATTGAATTGTCCTAAGTTCCTTGGTGTAGTAAAACTTTCTAAAGTTCCCTCCACCACAATATGATTACCAATTAAAATATTAGTTTTTGAATCTCTTGAATACTCTGAATTATAATAATACTTAGATTTTTTAGAATTTCTTGAATTCTTAGAATAATATACGATTACATTTCCAACGTGATATGTTTTCCCCTCATTCACCTGAAAAACACAGTTTTTCAAGTGAAGTTCCGTGGTATTTGCCTTTTCCACTATGTCAAATACCACACCTTCTATCTGCCCTTTGGCCTGCTTTTCTGTTACCATCATATTATTTTCTCTGATAACAGAAAAACAGCCAAGCAATAAAAACACCACGAAAATTCCTACAAACGGGCGTTTTAACACTTTTTCTACTCCCCACTTTCTACAATGTCCAAATTACGTTCAAATGATATATCAAATATCATTCCCTCTGTAAAAGTCGCTGTCTTCTGACCATTGATTGTAAATTGTACTTTATTGATTTCCGGCAGTTCCACAAGAGTATTTACAATAGAATATACAACTGCCTCATCTGTAATTCCTGCCGGTTTATTTAAAATTTCTGCATCAAAGTCCACATAGCAGATATCATCTTTTACCGTTACTCGAACCAGTTTTGTATTAGCAGATACGCAACGGAATAATTGATTTTCTTCCACACCACTGATACTTTCCGGTCCTTTTATCAACTGTTCAATTACCAGCTGTTCAATTGGAATGGTTCCTCTGTAGGTAATATTAACATAGGTTTCTTTTAACTTATTACCCTCTGCATTGGCAAAAAACAAAGTTACCAGTGCATTCTGTTCATATTTGGTTTCTCCGCCGGTATTGTCAATGAAGTCCTCTGCTTTCATAAATCCAATCGGCATATCCGAGCTGTTGGTCAAGGGTTGTCCATCTACAAGGAACTGTACATATTCTACCCCTTCCACCTGGCATAAGGTTTTCACAATTGCAGCCCTGCAAAGAATCTCAGATGTTCCTGTAAGCATCTTATAGTTAGAATCCAAAATCACTGTAAGCTGTCCTTTTTTGACATCCGGATCAACCGTAAGAACTACATTATCCGGCAGTGCTTTTCGATATGTCAAATCCTTTGGCGTCATGGTGTTCAAAGCTTCTACAAGTTCTCGCATCTGCTGTGATGCTGTAATTCCCTGCATTTGATACCCTTCACTAACTAGCTGATTCTGACTGTTATTCAAATAATATATCTTATATTTAGAAGCTTCACTATTGTTTTGATTTTCCTCCTGACACCCAATCAAAAGTCCTGCCAGAACCAACAGGATAACTCCTAACATCCATTTACTTTTTTTCAAGAAAATCCTCCGTTCCTTATGCAATAAAGGTCAAAGGTACACGGATAGTAAAGGTTGCCCCCTCATTTTCCTTGCTGTATACCTTAATTGAACCTCTATGCATCAAAATTGCATTACGGGTAATAGAAAGTCCAAGACCTGTTCCTCCTGTTTCTCTGGAACGTGCTTTATCCACGCGATAAAAACGTTCAAAAATATTGTCCTGCACATCTTCCGGAATTCCTACGCCTGAATCAGCTACCGTAACATAAAAATACTTATGGTCTGCATTCAGTGAAACCCTTACCCATCCATCATCGAAATTATACTTAATTGCATTTTCAATCAGGTTATTGATAGCAAGGGAAATCTTAACCTCATCCACCTCTGCAGTAACCTGTCTGAAGCTTTCAAATACTAACTCAATGTTACGCTTTTCCGCAATTGGACGGAGTCTTTTCAAAATCTGTTCCAGTAAATCATTAACATTAATTGGCGAAATATTCAATTCCCCAGCTGTCTTGTCAAGCTTAACCAGTGAGAGAAGGTCATTGATAATCTTATTCTCACGTTCAATCTCTTCTGTAATATCCGCCATAAATTCTCGATACAATTCTACCGGAACATCTTCCTGCATCATGAGAGATTCGGATAATACCTTGATAGAAGTAATTGGTGTCTTCAATTCATGGGACACATTAGATACAAACTCCTGTCTGGAATCCTCTAATTTCTGAAGTCTTGTAAGCAAACGATTTACAGACTCTAAAATATTCTCCATTTCTGTGTAGCTCTTTACAGAAAGGCTCTCATTCAAAAATCCATCTGTTGCATGATCAATCAAATTAGAAATTCTGGCAAATGGCTTGGTTACACCCCTTACGCATACAAACGCGACCAAAACTGCCAGTACACACACTACCATGCAGATTACGTTTCCTGCCTGTTCCATAGAATCATAAACCGCATAAATGCTCTGTGTAGAAAAGCTCATAATCATAATACCAATCTGTTCTTTTGTACTGGCATTGGCAATTGGCATAATAAGCTCGATATACTGTTTTTCGTGGTCCACATATTTACTACTGGTTCCACCATTATAGCAATTTATAACCTGCTCTGAAATAACAGTTTTTCCATCTTCTAAGCCATACGTGTCCTTCACAATCTTTAAATCATTATTAACAAGTACAATTCTTCCCCTGTAAGCCTCCGCTATCTGTTCAATCTCTTCTTCTGTCGATGCTGTATCAATGGCATTCACTCCGGAAAAATAGTTAGAGCTCACCAGAAGATTGGATATAATAGCTCCTTTTTCCTGTAATTCACTAACACGATTCGCAATTGCATCCTCCTGATAAGTAGTCAGCATCAGTCGTGAAACACAAAGTACCGGTATCAATGCAACCCAGAATAATACAACAAACAATTGAACTCTCAGACTTCGAAGAATTTTAAATCTTCCTTTTATTGCCGAAATAATATGTAACACCTCCCTGAAAAGTCATTTCTCTTAATTCTGGAAGAAATATCCAACTCCCCATTTGGTGTGAATATAAGTCGGCTCACTTGGATTACTTTCAATTTTCTCACGAAGACGACGTACATGAACGTCAACGGTTCTTACGTCACCCGGATAGTCACTTCCCCATACAAGACCAAGAAGACTGTCACGGCTGTAAACCTTGTTGGCATTTACCATAAGGAGCTCCAGTAAATCAAATTCCTTCGCTGTTAAATTTACTTCCTTTTCTTTAATGTACACTCTGCGGCTTTCACAATCTACCTTCATCTCTCCTGATGTAAGCACCTTGCTTTTTTCTTCCTTTACCTGCTTGCCACCGCTTCGACGCATAATTGCCTTAATTCTTGCTTTTACTTCCAATATATTAAATGGCTTTGTGATATAATCGTCTGCCCCATATTCCAGACCAAGAATCTTATCCATGTCATCGCCTTTTGCAGTCAGCATAATAACCGGCATATCTGAAAATTCACGAATCTGCTGGCACACCTCAAAGCCAGTCAGCTTTGGAAGCATTACATCCAAAAGTACCACATCATAATTGGTCTTTTTCGCCATTTCCAATGCTTCTTCACCATCATAGGCACAATCTACTTCCATGCCGTCCTGCTCCAGACTAAAACGAATTCCCTTTACAATTAACTTCTCATCATCTACCACCAAAACCTTCTTAGCCATTTTTCGACCTCCTTGTTTTTCTGAAGGAAAAATGCGAGTCCTCTGACCGACATATTATGTCGAGCAGAGGTCGCCTTGCCCTTTCTATGTTTCTATCTCATCTTTTATCTTATCAAACACTCCGTTTTTAATTCCTTCAATCTGCGTTATTTCTTCTATGGATTGAAAACTGCCATGTTCTTCACGATAACGGATAATTGCTTCTGCCTTTGCCTCTCCAATCCCTGTCAGAGTCATCAAAGTATCCTTATCTGCAGTGTTTAAGTTTACTTTTCCATTTTTCTGCCCAACCAAAGCATCCTCACCGAAACCTTCATACAATGCCGGATTCTCTATTGTCTCCTCAGTACTTGGAATATAAATTCTCTGTCCATCTATGAGCTTTTGTGCCAGATTAATATAGTCCCTTGCTGCATCATCCGTAAATCCTCCTGCCATATCTACTAAATCCATAACGCGGCGGCCTTCCTCCAGACAATACACACCACTATATCTCACCTGTCCACAAATATGCACATAAATCTTTGTTTCTATTCTTTCTTCTGTTTGTCCTGTATCCTTTGTCGTGCTACTATCAATCTGTTCCACGATAATTTCTGTTTCATTTTCATTCACAACAAAAACAGCTTCCTTGGATTTACCCAAATTCAAGCTGTAATAAATCCCTGAAACCATGATAAATAATACTGTAGCTGCAATTATTAATTTTTGTTTACTCATATTCTCTCCTATCCCAATGAGACTGAATACAAGTATTACATTTGACTAAGATACTATTTTTATTCTACACAATTAGTCCTTTAAAAACAATAGTTATTTAAGCTTTTACTCCCACCAGATCTTTTATTACCTCTCCGGCAATAATCAAGCCTGCTACCGATGGAACAAACGCAATACTTCCCGGAAGTCTGCCTGCTTCGTGTTTAATCGGTTCTTCTTTGGAATAAACTACCTTTAAATGCTTCACATTTCTTTTCTTTAATTCTCTTCGCATCACCTTTGCCAACGGACAAACTGATGTCTTATAAATATCTGCCACCTCAAAGGCTGCCGCATCCAGCTTATTGCCTGCCCCCATGCTACTGATGACAGGAACTCCTGCCGCCTGCGACTGCATAACAAGCTCTATCTTGGCTGTTACGGTATCTATTGCATCTACCACATAGGAGTACTGAGTGAAGTCAAATTCTTCCTTATTCTCAGGCAAAAAGAAACAATTCCGAATCTCTATCCTGGCTTCTGGATTGATGCTTAGAATACGTTCTTTCATAACCTCCGTTTTATATCTTCCAATAGTGTCATGAGTTGCTATGATCTGGCGGTTAATATTAGTGACATTCACTGTATCGCTATCCACAAGCAAAAAGCTTCCTACTCCGCTTCGTGCCAGTGCTTCTACTACGTGGCCACCTACGCCACCAATACCAAAAACAGCGACCTTAGCCTGTTGTAATCTGGCAATACCCTCTTCTCCTATCAGAAGTTCTGTTCTTGTATACTGATTTTCCATATAATCCCTTCTGTCTTGTTCTTCTCTTCTAACTAAAATGCTGCATTTCATCTGCCTATATCGCAATGGTAAATTTAGTGCCTCTTTTCAATTCGCTGTTAATGCGGATTACTCCACCCAGTTCCTTTACATTCTGATTTACTACATCAAGCCCCACTCCAAGACCAGAATAATTGCTTACTTCTTCTCTTGTAGTAAAACCATGCTCTAGTAAAAAACCATATATTTCTTCTTCCGTGTAGTTTTCCTCCGCTTTCTTAAGCAAACCCTTTTCCCTTGCCACATCAAGAATATGCTCTTTATCAAGACCTACACCATCATCGCTAATTACAATTTGAAGTTTCTGGTTCTGTCTGGAAATATCAATATAGATATGTCCTGCTCGTTCTTTTCCTGCTGCCACTCTCTTATCTGGTGTTTCAATTCCATGATCTACAGAATTACGAAGGATATGAATCATAGCGCTGGATATCTTTTCCAATACACTTTTCTCAATCACTGTATCTTCACCGGTAATGATTAACTCGACTGGCTTTTTAAGCGTCGCTTCCATTTCTTTTACAACACTTTTCATTTTCAGGGCAACCCCTTTAAAATCAGTTGCCTGTACTTCATTAATCCAACGCTTAATTCGTCTGCTATATGCTCTTAATTCTTCCAGATTATCTTCTTCTAAAGCGATAATGGATACATTTTTAAAACGAACTGCATAATTATCCAGTACTTCATCCAGTTCATAACTGATATTCTTAAGTGCACGCACATCCTCATCGGTAATCAGGGTATGTTTTTTACGATTATACTTTGTTTCCTGTCTTGCTTTTACCGGTTCATGCTGCTGACCTTCCCCATACAAGTCATCCTGATCTTTTGATGCAGCTGATGATTTCTCAATCACATAACTGCCTACCATATCATCCGTGTTGTTACTTGGTGACTCTTCTGTCTTTCCTGCAATATAATATACCTGCTTTTCCTTCTGCATCTGTGGTGCCGGTATATCCTCTGTGCCAAGGCTTTTATAATAACTTTCAATTTTCTGAATCAAATAGTCGCAGTTACCATCTGCCTTCTCAGACCTTTCTATTTTATCCAGTTCACCCTGAACAAATTCAACAATCTCATCTAAAAGCTCATTAAAGACTGCTACCGTATTAATTGCCTTCTCCTGATCCCGATAATAATAAAGAACTCGTTCAAAACTTCTTGCCGGCTCTGCAATATTTTCAAATAACATCATAGTTGCATCTGCCTTTAATGTATGGAAAATACGAAAAATATCTTTTATGCTTTCATATTCATATTGTTCTGTTTCTCTATTTTCTTCCAAAATATCATTCAGTTCTGAGATAAGCCCGATACTCTCCTGCATAAACAATTCCAGCATAGGCTCTTTTTCTACGCTACTCATAACATTTATCCTCTTTTCAACTGCTTTTGAATTTTGTTGAAAACTTCAATGATATCCGGATCAAAACTCTTTCCTGATTCTTCATTGATAATTTCCATACTCTTTTCATGGCTGTATGCAGTCTTATAACATCTGTTACTAGTCAGGGCATCATGTACGTCTACAATAGACATAATTCGTTCTGCCAGTCGAATATCTGTACCGTATAATCCTTC
>CAZRLE010000052.1:0-12231 GCA_964600705.1 uncultured Lachnoclostridium sp.
AACACAATTGCGAATATGACTGGCAAGAAGTTCTTTATTAAAGGCATTGATAGCAGCTGTAATGGCAGCTGACTGCACCAGAATGTCATTGCAGTACACATCATTCTCTACCATCCCCTTTAATCCTCTTATCTGTCCTTCAATACGACTCAAACGATTTACAAGCTTTTTATGTTCATCTGCAGAACGATTCGTTTTCTTTCCGCAACAACACAGCTTTTCTTCAAAATCTTCCATGACTGTCACCTCATTTCATATACCCCCTTAGGGTATCTTTATAATATACCCCCCATAGGTATTTGTCAACCCTACATTTTTTTCACTGTACTTTTTTAACGCTTTATGGTAACATAGTGAAAATATTTTTTTGAAAGAGGAATACACTATGATTCAAACAATTGAAACATTAAATAAAGCTGTGAACAACTTCATCTGGGGTGTTCCGGCTATGATTTGCATTATTGGTGCTGGTCTTATCTTAAGTATCCGCACTAATTTCATTCAAATCCGCAAATTTGTCTACGCACTTAAAATGACTCTTGGACGTATTTTCGACAAACAGGAAGCCAAAGAAGGAACTATGACTCCCTTTCAGGCTGTTTGTACTGCTTTAGCCGCAACTGTAGGTACCGGAAATATTGCCGGTGTTGCCGGAGCTATCGCAATTGGTGGTCCGGGAGCAGTATTTTGGATGTGGACTTCTGCCCTTCTTGGTATGTGTACTAAATTTGCCGAAGTTACCCTTGCTGTTGCATTCCGCGAAAAGAACAAATACGGCGATTATGCAGGCGGCCCAATGTACTATATCAAAAACGGACTTGGAAAGAACTGGCTCTGGCTTGCATACCTTTATGCCGGATTTGGTGTATTCACAGTATTTGGTACAGGTAACGCAACTCAGGTAAATACCATTACAACTGCTATTAACTCCGCTTTATTGAACCTGAATATAATAGACAGCAATTCCGTTAATATGGTAAATACAATTCTTGGTGTTACCATTGCTTTACTTGTTGGTGCTGTATTACTTGGCGGTATAAAACGTATTGGAAAAGTAACTGAAAAGCTGGTTCCATTTATGGCAATCCTCTATATCGTCCTTTCCATTGGCGTTATTGTTCTAAATATTAGCAACCTCCCTAGCGTACTTCAGTCCATTTTTATTGGCGCATTTACTCCTTCTGCTTTCACTGGCGGTGCAATCGGAAGCTTCTTCTTAAGTATGAAGAAAGGTGTATCCAGAGGTATCTTCTCTAATGAAGCCGGACTTGGTACTGGTTCCATTGCGCATGCCTGCAGTGATACTGACAAGCCTGTTCAGCAGGGTATGTTTGGAATCTTTGAAGTGTTTGCTGACACTATTATCATCTGCACCTTAACAGCCATGACTATTCTTTGCAGTGGTGTTCCTGTAAATTACGGTGTTGATGCCGGAGCTGAACTTACTATTAGCGGTTTTGTTGCTACTTATGGAAGCTGGGTATCTGTCTTTACCGCTGTTGCTCTTTGCTGCTTTGCCTTCTCTACCATTATTGGCTGGGGCTTATACGGGGCAAGATGTATTGAATTTATCTTTGGTGAAAAGGTAATCAAACCTTTTATGGTAGCTTACTCCTTCGTTGCCATTGTTGGTGCAACTGCTGATTTAGGCTTAATCTGGGGCATTGCAGATACCTTCAATGGTTTAATGGCAATTCCTAACTTAATTGCCTTGTTCCTACTTTCCGGTAAAGTGGTAACACTAGTAAAAGAACATTTTCAGGAATAAGAATCTCACTTATCCTATAAAATAAGAAAACTGGCAGACCCTTCTTTGAGTCATGCCAGTTTTCTTTTTATTCCTCTTATTCTGCTGCAAACATATGAAGCTTTAGTTCCTTTGACAAAAGCTTTAACACATGCTGACCTGCCACACTGTTTCCTTTCTCATCCAAGGCAGGACCAAAAATACCAATTCCCATTCGTTTGTCCACCACGGATAAAATTCCTCCGCCAACTCCACTCTTAGAAGGTACTCCTACTTCCACTGCAAAGGTGCCAGAACCATCATACATGCCACATGTAAGCATAATGGTCTTAACTGTCTGTACCACTTTACTGCTAAGCATTCTCTCTCCTATGATTGGATGAATTCCATCTAACGCAAGAACAAGTCCAAAATTAGCCAGACTTTCTGCTGTTACGCTAAGTGAACACATACGAACATAAAAATCCAGACTATTTTCCACCGTATTTTTCAGCACCCCTTTACTTTCTAGCAAATAGGCAATAGCACGGTTACGGGAAAGGTGTTCAAATTCGGACTGGTATGTCTTTTCATCTAATACAATTCCCTCATCCATGCAAAGCTTTCTAGTAAATGTCAGCATCTTTTCAAATGGAATCTCACCTGCCAGATAACTGCTTATGGCAATAGCACCTGAATTAAGCATTGGATTATGTGGATGTTCACTATCCAAATCCAGTGTAATCAAAGAGTTAAAGGACTCTCCGGAAGGCTCCATCCCTACTGTCGAAAATATCTTGTCATATCCACATAACTCCAGTGCCACTGCAAGAGATATTACCTTTGAAATACTCTGAATGGTAAATCTTACACCTGCATCACCACTTTTCCAGCAGTTGCCTTCCCTTGTATTCATACAGATACCCAAGTATTCCTTATTCATTTTCCCTAATTCAGGAATATAGGTTGCCGTTTCTCCGTATTGAATCTTAGTTCTTCCTTCCTCTAAAATTCTATCTATAATTGATTGCATATTAATCCCCTCAATTTCTTTTGTTTTACTTTATTAACAACATATTCTATACTTTTTTTACAACATTGTAAAGCCCTGTTATCTCTTCAGACAACAGGGCTCTTATCGTTATTGGAATCTGTAATTCAATTATCTTAATACATACTGAATTGCCACACACTGTGGTCCACCCTGTGTAACAAAGGCTGCACCTAAATCCTGCATCACAACTTCTGTATCCGGGAATGCTTCCTTCATCTTCTTAACCATGAAATTAGCATCATCCATCGCATCCGCATGGGAAATATAAATAATATACTTCTCATCTACGCCCTTTTCTTTAAAATGCTCCACTAAATTCTTAGCAGCTGCCCCCATGGTTCTTGCCATACAGAATTTATCCAGTCTTCTGCCTTCTTCCACCTGAGTCATAACTGGTTTCAGTTTTAAAACAGATGCAAAGGTTGCCGCTACAGGAGTCAGTCTTCCACCTCGTTTTAAGAAACCAAAATCCTGTGGAATTAAGAAGGATTCTGCATTGTCCGCAGTATGATTTAACCATTCTAAGATTTCTGCCGCAGACTTACCTTCTTCCTTCATCTTCTGAGCTGTTTCTACCATATGGCGATGAGGTCCGCATAATGTTCTTGTATTAAACACATGAATGTTCGCATTATCCTCTACCATTTCTCTTGCACCACAAGCACTCTGATAAGTTCCAGAAAGTCCATCTGCCATGGCAATATTGATTACTTCATCGTCTTTGTACTTTTCGTACATTTCCATCACTTCACCAATTGGAGGCTGTGAACTCTTTGGAATCTGCCCTTCACGAATCCTCTTATAAAAATCATCCATATCTACCTGAAGGTCTCTTCCTTCCAAATCCCCAATACTAATGCATAATGGTAAGGATTCAAATCCTAACTCTTTTGCCTGTTCTACTGTATGTGTGCTGGATGAATCTGTAATAATCTGTACCATAATAATACCTCTCTCATCTTACGTAATTTTATTAAAACACTTATGTATACGACTACTATTTTACCTCAAATCCTACCATCAGTCCACCCTTTTCAGCATAGAAACTGCACAATCCACGGGTCTGGTCTACAACAACATTTGCATTTGGAAACTCTGCCAACAATGCTTCCTTTAATGCCCCTGCTGCTTTTTCATTAAATACATGATCAATATAAACACTGTCACCCTTGTATCCATTACGCTTCATATTGCGCACAATCTCTGCTGTTGCCTTCTTGGCTCCACGTGGCTTATCTGTCGGATTAAGCTGACCACCTGTTGCATCACCTACTACTCGGATACCAATCAAGCTTGCAAGCGTTGCTGCTGCAGGGCTTACACGACCATTATTAGCAAGGTTACGCATAGATTCCAGACAGAATACAAGTGCTGTATTCTTTTCCTTGTACTCTTCAATTTCCTTACAGATTACTTCGTATTCTTTTCCTTCTAATACCATTTCCTTTAATTTTTCAATGTGGAACTTCATTTCCGGTCCGGCTGTATAAGAATCTACTACATATACCTTTTTACCCGGATTTTCTTCTTCAAACTGCTGTTTTGCAGTCATGGCTGAATTATAGCTTCCAGAAAGCACACTTGTGATTGTAACACAGAAAATCACATCATAACCTTCAAATGCACTCATCCAGTCACCCACTCCCGGACAAGCTGTTCCAGAACGGCCTTTATATACACTTAAATCATTTACCATTCCTTCAACATCTAAATCAGCATCATCTATATATTCCTTCTCATCTGTAACCATTCTAAGTGGTACAGACTGAAAATCTACTCCATCAAGTGCCTGCATATTAGATGCTGAGTCTGTAACGATTTTAATCTTCATCTATTCTTGTTCCTTTCTCTGTTTGGATTTGTTTTAAGAACTTTTCTACGTAGTTTCAATAACTATCTCGTACGCTATAATATACCATCATCTTTTTCTTATGTCAAGAAATATCCATATTCGATCCTATATTTTAGCGTTTTTTGCGCTGTTGCCAAAGTTCTATTCCCTTAATCACCATATACTCTGCACCGATTGCAATGAAAGTACCTACTACCATCCCTGCCAGTACATCTGTTGGATAGTGTACCCCTACATACAATCGGGATAAACCAATCAGAATTGCCAATACCAGTGCCGGAACTCCCCATTTCTTTGGAAGCTGTCTAAACAATACCACTCCCGATGCAAAGGAGCTGGAGGTATGACCGGAAGGAAAAGAAAATTCGCCTGGTTTTGGTATCAGGATAGTCAACTCTTCTAACCTTGTATATGGTCTTGGTCTTGCTACCAGATTTTTAATTAAAGTATTATTTATCAAAAGAGAACCTAATAATGCCAAACCACTCATCACGCCAATTTTTCTTGTTTTCCTAGGGATGAGTAACAACACGGTAGCTGCAATCCAAATCATCCCCCCATCTCCCAGAGAGGTAATAAATACTACAATGGGATTCAGTATCGGATTCCTAATACACTCCTGAATAAACAACAAAATATTTCCATCCAAATTCAATAATGCTTCTAACATAGCTATCCTGCCTTTTCTAGTATCAAACTCGTTTTTATAAGAAAAGTATACCACAAAAAAGTCACTCTACCAACAGACAGAGTGACTTTTTATAATCTTATTCTATTCTATTATTCGCTTCTAAGTGCAAGTACAGGATCTTTCTTTGCAGCCTGTTTGGATGGAATAAATCCACCAATTAAAGTAAGAACTACGCTTAAAATTACCAGTATAATCGCACTCTTCACAGGAAGTATCGCATTGATGTCATAGTTATTTGCCACACTATGAATCACATAGTTAATTGGCGGTACTAACGCTAAGGTTACTCCAATACCAAGAAGACCAGAGCATAAACCAACAATGAAAGTTTCTGCATTGAAGATAGAAGTAATATTTTTCTTGGATGCACCAATGGCTCTTAAGACACCGATTTCCTTCGTACGTTCTAATACAGAGATGTAAGTAATAATACCAATCATAATAGAGGATACTACTAAAGAAATACTTACGAATGCAATCAATACATAAGTAACACTATCTACGATAGTACTTACAGAAGACATCAAAACTCCAGTAATATCTGTATAATTAATTACCTTTTCTTCATCCTCTTCTTTCATTCTTTCGTTATATGCTTTGATAAAATCTACAAATAATTCCTTAGAATCAAAATCACGGAAATAGAATGAAATCATGGATGGTTTTTCAATATCCTGATATCCAAGCAACAAAAGGTTCGTATCTGCATTCACTTCCACACTAGCTGTTGTCATAGCTTCCATCAGACGTGACAATTCCTCTTCACTTAAATCAAACTGGAATGCACTTGCAATGGCATCCTGATCTACATTGAAAGCATTTGCTATACTTCCCATCAATTCTCCAGTCAGTTCACCAACTTTAGTAAGAATTGTTTTCTGCATTACCGCTTCTACCATACCAGATGCAATCTGCTTAGAAGCATCTTTGATGGCTTCCTGTTCTAAAAGCTGCGGAATGGCTGTTGCCACGATTTCTTTTGTTAATGGAGCTGACATATCCGCAACCACATTTCCATCTACAGTTCCGTTACCTGTGCTTCCATCTCCGATGGTTGGAATTTCCTGTACAACGCCATCTTCTTCAGTTGTTTCTGTTACTTCATTTTCTGTTGCGACATTGTCCTCAACAATAGTATCTTCTGGTGTCCCATCACCTGTGTTACCTACATTTGCATCTGCCCCATAAATCATTTCATATACTTCCGGAGCCATATTCTTTAACATGGCAGGATCCATGCTAAGAAGCATTTCTTTTGTTACTCCCGGTGGAAGCATTGCTAACACTTCATCCGGAATTACTACTTCTGTGCTGCCTGTCTGTCCAGCCCCTTCTTCCGCAGATGTGTCAGCGGATACTGTACTACCTGCTACCACATTATCACTTCCAGTTGCACCAGATGCATCTACACTTTCTGTAATCCCTTCAGTTTCTGTATCTACAGATGCGTCTGGAACCGGAACACTTGGATTCATATTCACAGCCGCCATACCGATATAACCCTGTAAAATCCCCTTTAACAATTCAGAATACATCGTTGCAAAGGTATCTGCCGGAATTACATAATCTGCGGACAAATCTGTTAATAACTTCTTAGCATTTTTTGACTGCATATAAGAGTCAACCACAGTATCCACATCACTCATGCCAATCATAGCAGCCTGTATGACTTTATTATAATTGTCATCTACATAACTATTTAACATATCCGTTGCCATAGTTACCAAGGTAACATTGAAATCATTCTGGGCAGTTGTTGTATCCGTTGTAATGGCTCCTGAAATTTCTCCCATATAACCTTGTGTCATATTAGCAATGTCATCTTCGCTAATATTTACTCCAAATGCAGAAGACAACATATCTGTATCAACAGAAATCATATCTTCAAAGCTAAGACCAGCTTCATCTTCGTCTTCATCAAAACGTTTTCCGCTAAATACATTCACATTTCTGTCTGCCATCTGCTTTGCTACAATTTCAGACTTCTCAGCTTCTGCCATGATATATTTAGTCAAGTCCTTTGTATAGGCAACACCAGATGTTAACATCATAGAGTTACTTCCTTCTTTTGGACACACAATACCTACAATCTTTAAATCCAGTGCATCTTCATATACTTTCTCCATGTACTTCTTATCACCAGACATATCTTCGTAAATATCATATTCTGTATTATACTTGTAAGTGGCAGTTGCATCTACTACCTTTAATGGAATCGACATCAGTTCACTATAGGTAAACTGTAAAGGCTCACCTTCATTTTCCACTGATTCCCCTGCCATAAGCTTCGTAATCATACTTCTAAGTTCATCGTTATCACGAAGACCAAGACTATATACCAAAATGTCTGTAATACCATTTGGTTCTGTTAAAACAATAACTGCTTCATCATAAGCATCTGGCCATTCACCGGCAAGGACATCGTATTCTGCTTCCAGAGTTTCTCTATCTTCTATCATTTCATTAAAAATAGAGCTGGTTGAGCTTGCCATCATACTGTTTACAGCACTTCCGCCACTCAAAGACTCTAACATACTGTTTGGATTCAACTTTGTAAGTTCCCCTTCTGAATCCTTTGTGTAGACAATTGGTCTGACTGTATAATCATAATCAACCAAAGACACCATTTCATCTACTTTGTCCTGATTCTCTTCTAAATATTCTTTAAAGGACTTCAAATCATTCTTACCAACATTGGAAAACATATTGCTGATAAAACGTTTTTCCGATACCACATCATTTCCTTCTGCCTCTCCTGTTTCTGAAACCATAGCAAGTAAGGCCGATGTAATATCTGCAGTTTCTGATGTAATAGTTAACGGATAAGATGTCAGGGTTTCTTCCTGAATCAAATCAATATAATTCTTAAATCCTGTGGAAAGAGCCAGAATCAAAGCAATACCAATAATACCGATAGAGCCTGCAAAAGCAGTCAGTAACGTACGTGCCTTCTTGGTCATCAGGTTATTCATACTCAAAGCAAGTGCTGTAAAGAATGACATAGAAGCCTTTCCTAAATTCTTATGCTTCGGTGGTTCCAGTCCTTCTGTATTTGGATTAAATGGATTGGAGTCATCCGTGATATTTCCATCTTTCAGCTTAACAATACGGGTAGAATATTCTTCCGCAAGTTCCGGATTGTGAGTAACCATGATAACAAGACGGTCATTGGCAACTTCCTTTAATAATTCCATAACCTGTACACTGGTTTCTGTATCTAAGGCACCAGTCGGCTCATCTGCCAGTAAAATATCCGGATTATTTACAAGGGCTCTTGCAATGGCAACACGCTGCATCTGACCACCGGACATCTGAGTCGGTTTCTTATGAGCCTGCTCTTTTAATCCTACTTTGTCCAAGGCTTCCAAAGCTCTTTGTTTACGTTCCTTCTTGGAAATCCCACCAATTGTCAATGCAAGCTCTACATTGGCAAGAACTGTCTGATGTGGAATTAAATTATAACTTTGGAATACGAAACCAATTGTATGATTACGATAAGAATCCCAATCACGGTCTTTATAATCCTTAGTAGAAACATTGTTAATAATCAAATCACCACTGTCATAACGGTCTAACCCACCAACAATATTAAGCAGTGTTGTCTTACCAGAACCAGATGGTCCAAGAATCGATACAAACTCATTGTCACGAAAATTCAAGCTAACACCATTTAAAGCATGCTGAACCAAATCACCAGTCTTATAGCACTTCGCTATGTTCTGAATTTGAAGCATTTTATTTCCTCCTATTTGTTGTTTATGTCTGTTATGTATAATTCTTTTTTTACATCATCATGAGTTAGTATAGCATACCTGCCCTAATAGGTCTAGAAGGTTGATTTATTAAATTTATGTAAAGTTTTATTCCAAGCACATTGATTATACCTTCCATATTATGGTACAATATAATCGTTAAAAATTCACAAAATGAAAGGTGGTAATTTTTATGAAATTGCAGAAAAAACTGCTCTCAGCTCTGCTTGTTCTTTCAGTACTTTTAACTTCGGTTATGCCTGTGCAGGCAGCAGCAAACGACATCGTAGTTCTCTATACTAACGATGTTCACACTTACATCGACAATGCTGTTGGTGAAGGTAACGAAAACGAATTAACCTACTCTAAGGTAGCCGCTCTCAAGGATAGCATTAACAATTCTATTCTTGTAGATGCAGGGGACCATATTCAGGGAACTGCTTTTGGTAGTATGGATGATGGCGCAACTATTGTCAAACTTATGAACGCAGCCGGATATGATGTGGCTACACTTGGAAATCACGAATTTGACTATGGCATGGAAGGTTGTCTTGCCACTATAGAAGCAGCTGACTTCCCATACATTTCTACTAATTTCTACCACGAAAAAGATGGTGTTGTCGGTGACACTGTATTAGACAGCTACTATATCGTAGAAACAGCTGGAAAGAAGATTGCATTCGTAGGTATTACAACTCCAGAATCCTTCACAAAATCCACGCCAGCTTACTTCCAGGACGAAAATGGCAACTACATTTACGGCATCGCTGGTGGCAATGATGGTTCTGCATTATATGATGCTGTTCAAAAGGGTATTGATGATGCCAAAGCTGCCGGAGCTGACTATGTTATTGCTCTTGGTCACTTAGGAATTGATCCTTCTTCTTCCCCTTGGACAAGTAAAGATGTTATCGCTAATACAACAGGTCTTGATGCCTTTATCGATGGTCATTCTCACTCTGTTGTTCCTATGGAAGAAGTTGTTGATGAAGCAGGTGAAACAGTTATTTTAACTCAGACAGGTGAATACCTTGGTGCTATCGGTAAGATGACTATCTCAGCTGACGGAACAATTGCTACTGAACTTTTATCCGCTGATGCTTTAGTTGATATCGAAGCTGATGCAGAAGTAAAAGCAATCGAAGATGGCTGGATTGAAGAAATCAACACTAAATTAGGTAAAGTAATTGGTTACGCTAAAGTAACTTTTGACAACTATGATAAAGATGGTGTTCGTTTAGTTCGTAAACAGAACACTAACACAGGTTCTTTCGCTGCAGATGCTCTTTACTATCTGTTCGACGAAATGGATATGGATGTAGATGTTGCTATTATGAACGGTGGTGGTGTACGTAATACTGCTATCACAGGTGAATTAACTTACCTTACATGTAAAGCAATCCATACATTCGGTAACGTAGCTTGTCTTCAGACTGTTACAGGTCAGCAGATCTTAGATGCTTTAGAATGGGGCTGTGCAGCTGTTACTGCTGATGGTACTGGTGAAAGTGGTGGATTCCTCCACACATCAGGTCTTAAATACACAATTGACTTAACAATTCCTTCTACAGTTCAGAAGGATGAAAAGGGTGTTTGGACTGGCGGCCCTACTGGTGAATACCGTGTACGTGACGTTCAGGTTCTTAATAATGAAACAGGTAAATATGAACCATTAAACCTTACAGCCAAGTATAACCTTGCCGGTTACAACTATACATTACGTGATTTAGGTGATGGTTTCGCTATGTTTGACGGTGCAGTTAACGTATTAGACTATGTAGCAGAAGACTATATGGTTCTTGCTAACTACATTGAATCCTTCCCTGTAAATAAAGCAACCGGCTTACATACTATTAATAAAAAGTCCGCTTATGCAGACGTTAACGGAGATGGACGTATCAATATCATCTATTCTGCACAGACAGAACCAGAAGTAGATACAACTCCTGAAGTAGATACAACTCCTGAAACAGAAACACCAGTTATTGATACAGAAACTGTTACTCATATCGTAGTATCCGGTGATTCTCTCTGGAAGATTTCTAAGAAATATTATGGTAAAGGTAGCAAATGGACTATGATTTATGATGCTAACAAGCATGTAATCACTAATCCAAATAACCTTTATATTAACCAGGCTTTAGTTATTCCTAAATAAGACACTTAAAGAATACGGGTGGAATCAGTTGGTTCCACCCGTATATTTTCTCTAATTTATTTTCTTGATAAAAGACAGACAGTTTCAACATGCGGCGAAAGTTACTTCTTATACTAAATAGCGAAACCAAAACCTTTTGCGAAAAGGTTTATACCCCACTTAGGGGAATAACTTTCACCCCACCCATTTCCACTCATCAACCGGAATACATTCCAATATTTGACCTGGTTCTATGATAGTTCCAGATTTCATATAAGCATATACGTCACTATGCAAATCAGAAAAACTACTATCGATTGCATGACTTACTAACCACTTTTTAAATTTAATCCAGCCACAATATGAATCATTCAAATAAGACTCAACTTTATCATAAAATGTATAGTGCGCAAATTGCATGAATTTTGCCTTATACCTTATTACATAACCTTCTCTAGTGTTTTTCCACATTTTCACTTTTTCTGCAGCAGAAGAATTAAACTGCGATATTGTTAATAATATTTCTGGCATCTCATGTATGTCAGTTCCGTAATCTTTAACATCACGTGTAAAAAGAAAACCATTTATTTGGTAATCGAAATATATTTTTCTTCCAATATCTTTCAATTTTTCATCTCGATAGTTCAATTTATCTTCTGCTCTACAATAAGCATCATAATCTATGCTATATTCTTGCCCATCTAACATCATTTTTTTATTTTCAATATCAAAAAGAACATCTTTCTCTTCCAAAAAGCTTTTTAACTCGGAAGATTCCGATAGTACCTTTTTCAAGTCGCATATTCCACTCTTCCTTATGGCCCTACATTCATCCGAATTTGAAGTAACGTGCAAAACCACTATTTCTAATTCATTTATATTGATTGCTTCTATTTTTTCAAAATAATGTTCCATGAATTCCTCAGCATCTTTCTGGAAGTCAACTATATATTTTTCTATAAACTCTTCGCCTGTAATTCCTAAAACTTGTAGTACCCATTCATATGCTGAATTAGAAC
>CAZRLE010000053.1:0-12171 GCA_964600705.1 uncultured Lachnoclostridium sp.
GCTATCGGTAGCAAGGTAATTGCCCGTGAAACAGTAAAAGCCATGAGAAAAGACGTACTTGCAAAATGTTATGGTGGTGACATCAGCCGTAAGAGAAAGCTTCTTGAAAAACAGAAAGAAGGTAAGAAGCGTATGCGTCAGATTGGTAATGTAGAGATTCCACAGAAGGCATTTATGAGTGTATTAAAATTAGATGATGAGGGCTAAAATGACAAAGAAACCTTTAGGAATTTATGTGCATATTCCTTTCTGTGTGAAAAAATGTAATTATTGCGATTTTCTTTCCGCACCAGCTACAAAGCAGGTGCGGAAAAGTTATATTGAGGCATTGGCTCGCCAGATAGAGGAGCACAAAGACTTTGTTACAGAGGGCAATTATGAAGTAAAGACCATCTATTTTGGTGGTGGAACACCGTCTTTATTAGAGGCAGATGAGATGGGTGAGGTTTTTTGTAAAGTGAAAGAGGTATTTGGGCTTTCTGATACAGAACTGGATACCATGGAGATTACGTTAGAAGCCAATCCAGGCACCTTTGGTAAAGATAAACTTCTGGCATACCATAAGATGGGCTTTAATCGCATCAGCATGGGCGTTCAATCCATGAACAACGAAGAATTAGGGCTTCTTGGAAGAGTCCATACAGTAGAAGAATTTTTAGAAAATTATAAGCTGGCAAGGGAATGCGGCTTTGAGAATATTAACGTAGATTTGATGCAGTCCTTACCGGGACAGACGCTGGAAGGTTGGGAGAATACCTTAAAGCAGGTAATAAAGCTTAATCCTGAGCATATTTCTGCCTATAGTCTGATTATTGAGGAAGGAACAAAGTTCTTTGAATGGTATGCAGAGAAGGAAGAACTGCTGCCGGATGAAGAAACAGAGAGAGCAATTTATTACCGCACTGAGGAACTGTTACAGGAAGCGGGCTATGAACGATATGAAATTTCTAATTATGCTAAGCCAGGAAAGGAAAGCAGACATAATTTGTCTTACTGGCAGGGAGTAGATTATCTTGGACTGGGTCTTGGGGCTTCTTCTTTGATTAGGGGAGAGCGGCTGGTAAATGAGGATGAGTTGGTAAAATATGTGGGAATAGACCAATCACTTGCAGAAAATGAAAAGAAAAAGTATTGCTTTGTAAAAGAAAGAGATATCCTTACAAAAAAAGAACAGATGGAAGAATTTATGTTCCTTGGGCTTCGTGTAATGAAAGGTGTATCAAAGAAAGAATTTTTAGAACATTTTGGAGTTACTATGGAAGAGGTCTATGGTGAGGTTCTTGATAGATTTAGGGCAGAAGAATTGTTAGTTGTGGATGGAGACATGGTTGCTTTGACAAGAAAAGGAATTGATGTAAGTAACTATGTGTTTGCAGAATTTCTAATTGACTAGGAATACGGTAAAAGTGTGATTAAGCTGTATAGTGGGTGGATAAAACTACAAAAGAAACAAAGTTTTGGAGGAATGAATCATGAATAAAAAAATATTATTTTTTGACATTGATGGAACTTTATTAGATGAAAAAACAGGATTGATTCCAGACAGTGCAGTAGAAGCTGTTCGTAAGGCAAGAGAAAATGGGCACTTGGCTTTTATCAATTCAGGACGTACGGCATCCTTTATTGGTGGTGAAGTAGATAAGATAGAATTTGATGGCATTCTTGCAGGTTGTGGAACTTATATTGAATATCGGGGAAAGGTGTTAGAGCATAGAACTCTTGGTAAGGAATTGCAGGATAAGGTGCTTGACTTATTACACTTGTGCCGTATTGATGCAGTTGTAGAAGGACGTTGTCGTAATTATTTTGATGTGCCTGAAAAGATATGGGTAAAAGAATTTAGAGAATTTGCAGAAAAATATCCATTTCCATGTGGTACATGGGAAGACGAAGATATTAAGTTTGATAAGTTCTTTATGTATAAAACAGAAAACAGTGATTTTGACACCTTTTATAAAGAATTAGAAAATGATTTTGATTTCATTGACAGAGAACAGGGATTTTATGAAGTTCTTCCAAAGGGCTGCTCAAAGGCGAACTCCGTTCGTTATATGGTAGATTATCTGGGACTTTCCATGGAAGATACCTTTTCTTTTGGAGATAGCAATAATGACCTTCCAATGCTTGAATGTACTAATGTTAGTGTTGGCATGGGAAATGGAAGTAAGGGAATACTGGAAAAAGTGACATTTGTAACAAAGAGCGTGGAAGAAGATGGAATCCAGTATGCCATGAAGCATTTTGGATTGATTTAAGTATGTCTTGGGAACAGCGGAGGATGTATAGTGATAAAGAAAATTAAGCTTGGTACAATTGGTTCTGGCGACATTGTTCGTTCTGTTTTGGATGCTGTAAATCAGACAGATGGGATAGAGTGCGTAGCTATTTATTCTAGAGTCTTAGAAAAAGGAAATTCTCTGGCAAAAGATTATGGTGTGAGTAAGGTTTATACTAATATGGAAGCTTTTTTTGCAGACGAAGAGATAAACTTTGTCTACATCGCAAGCCCTAATAGTCTTCATTATAAGCAGGCTAAAATGGCACTCCTTGCAGGAAAGAATGTAATTTGTGAAAAACCATTTTGTGTGAAGCTTGAAGAAGCACAAGAACTGGTAGAACTTGCAAAAGAAAGAGATTTAATTTTGGTAGAAGCAGTAACAATTACATTTTTACCTAATTATGAAATCTTAAAGAGAGAGCTTCCAAAGATAGGAAGAATTCGATTGGTTATGTCTAATTACAGCCAGTATTCCAGTCGTTATGATAAGCTTTTGGCAGGAGAACTTCCGAATGTGTTTAATCCGAAATTTGCCGGTGGAAGCTTAATGGATATTAACTTCTATAATGTATTCTTAAATGTAGCCCTATTTGGAAAGCCGGAACAGGCAGTGTATTATCCAAACTTTTGTGATAATGTAGCCATTGACAGTTCGGGAGTTTTGGTGATGCAATATCTTGATTTTGTTAGTCAGAATGCGGGAGCAAAGGATACCTTTGGTGTGAATTTCTTCCAGATTGAAGGAGAAAAAGGGTATATCTATATCGAAGGTGGCAGTAATGGGTTGCAAAGAATTAAGGTTGTAACAAAGAAAAGCGAAGAAATATTCAATGAACAGAGTAATCCGGATAGATGGTTCTATGAAATTCAGAATCTAACAAAAATAATTCTGGCAGATGACAGAGAAGCCCTACGCCAGAAATTAGATATTACATTGCAGGTTGTTAGCGTACTGGAAGATGCACGAAAAGAAGCAGGAATTTGTTTTTAAATCAAGAAATGGGAAATAACACTCCTATATTATAGATACGGACAAAGTATTGATAATGTAGGAGTGTTATTTTTATAATTTATAAAAAATGAAAAAAGAGGTTGACAAAATAAAAAGAATTGTATACAATCTAAATATAAAATAAATTGCATGCAATCAAATCGAAGACAATGGAATATAATAACAACGAAAAAGGAGAATATGAATATGAGATTTTATGATTTTAAGGCAAATACTGCACAGGGATATGAAGTAAGCATGGATGAGTATGCAGGTAAGGTAGTATTGGTAGTTAACACAGCAACTGAATGTGGATTTACACCTCAGTATGATGATTTACAGGATATGTATGAAAAATATCAGGAGGCAGGACTTGAAATTCTTGATTTCCCATGTAATCAGTTTGGTAATCAGGCACCAGGAACAGATGAAGAAATTGTAAGCTTCTGTGATTCAAGATATGGCATTACTTTTCCGCATTTTGCAAAAGTTGATGTGAATGGTGACAATGCCCTTCCACTGTTTAAATTTTTACAGAATGAAAAGGGCTTTGCAGGATTTGAACCGAACCACCCTTTAGCAGCTATTCTTGAAAGCATGCTGTCAAGAGTGAATCCTAAGTTTTTTAGTCAGCCGGACATCAAGTGGAATTTTACAAAATTTTTAATTGACCGTGAGGGAAATGTAGTTGCCAGATTTGAACCAACAGAAGACATGGCAAAGGTAGAAGAAAAAGTATGTGAATTGCTCTAAAGAAAGAAGAGGAGAAACAATGGAATATCATTATGCAACAGAGAATACCTGCTCTACTAATATTAAATTAGAATTGGAAGGGAATGTAGTGCGAAACATAGTTTTTACTGGCGGGTGTAACGGGAACCTGAAGACGATTCCCATCTTGGTAGATGGATGGACAGTAGAACAGATTGAGGAAAAGTGTAAGGGCATTACATGTGGAAGAAGACCAACTTCTTGTGCAGACCAGTTGGCAAAGGCGGTAAGAGCCGCCTATGAAGCTTCTTTGATGTAGTAGGCAATATTGTATAGCTATGATGTAATAAATGGTTGCGATTCCCTTTTTAAAGTGCTAAATTAGATTGTGCACGATTATTTAAATGACAATTCAAGATAAAATAGCTGAAAATCAAGGAATAACAGGAATTGATTTGCCAGAATAAAGAGAAAGGGATTTGAGTAAATATGAGTGATAAGTATGATGTTTTAAAGTTGGAGAATCAGATATGTTTTCCATTATATGTCTGTTCTAAGGAGATAGTAAGACTTTATAAGCCATTTTTAGATGAGATTGATTTAACCTATACCCAGTATATTACCATGATGGTGTTTTGGGAGCAGAAAACAATCAATGTAAAGGATCTGGGAAAATATTTGCGTTTAGATTCCGGTACTCTAACACCATTGTTGAAAAAATTAGAGCAGAAAGGGCTTATCACAAGAGAACGTTCTAAGGAAGATGAACGAGTGGTAAACGTTACCATTACGGAAGCAGGTGAAGCCTTAAAAGAGAAAGCAGTGGAGATTCCGGGTAAACTTATAAGCTGTGTAAAGCTTCCACAGGAAGAGGCAATGCAGTTGTATCAGACTTTGTATAAATTACTACAGACCATAGAAGAAAAATAACAGAAAGAGTTGTATAAATTGGAATAAGAAGAATGCGTGACGTAAAATGACGAGAGCTGGTAAAGGTCTAAGTTATTTTTCAACACGCATTCTTCATTTTGGGCAACTTTAAGAATTCTAATTTAATTCTGCAATGCGGCTTACTCCAACAAATATTTCAGAAATACGATACCAGGTAGGAAAATCTACCACACCAGTCTGGGGCAGTCGGAATATTCTTTGGAAGGTTCTGACTGCCTCTGCAGTTTGTTCACCATAAATGCCATCAGCAGTTACCTTTGGAATCAAAGGATAACCCTTGGAGATAACATTTAACTGGTTCTGCATCTGTCTTACTTTATCACTGGATATACCAATGGTTAGATTCTGTCCAGGCCACGAGGAAGGAATACCAGAGATTTCAGTGGTGGAGTTGATAAACATATCATCTCCATAGAAATAACGAAGAATCTCTATAGCGGTATATCCCTGGTCGGCAAGGTATTTGGAACCCCACTGGGTCATCCAGCCTGGACATTGTACCCTCTGACCGTCACAGTATTGTGTTAAGATAGGCTGTGTTACGTCCGGTCTTGAAAGATAATTGGAAAAGATATTGTCTACAATTTCAGAAATGTTATCAAAGATATTTCTTCCGGCAACCCATTTGTGGTCAAAAGCAGTGGAACTTGTAATTGTAAAGGTATAGCCCTTATTTCTGTACCATTCTGTATAAACTCTGTTCAAAGTAAAAGATTGGATTGCCAGTACATTGGCGTAGATAGCAGCCTCCGGCCATGTAGCATAGACTTCGCTGGAGGCTACATTTTTGATGTAATCTTTATATTTCACATAATAGTCTTTGGCAGAGGAGTCACTTGGTGGACCATCGTGTACTACGACATATTCTGGAATTACCACCCGACTTAAGACGATTTCTCCGCTTTCTTCTCTGGTTTTTATTTCATTTTCCGCAATCTTAGGTGGATAATCTCCATATAACGTATTGGAAGGAATGACAAACAGCTCTGCCGTTGTGCCGTTCCCAAGGGCATCCTCCGTTGGTATCATGGTAATTTCTTGAATTGCAAGTGTATCAGGAAGAATCTGCGCCCCTTCAACCTCTACCGGTTCAAAGCCTGCTGCAGTAACCAAGATAGTGTATAGGGAATAAGGCTGATTTGCTGAAGGCTCCATACTGTAATTGATAGAAGGAGCATTTAAAGTGATTTCGGGAGTCTGTCCGTTTTGGTCTGTGATTTCTTCTGCTAAAGCACTGTCTGGCACACCAGCATAACCAATTCTTACAATCGCACCAACGATAGGGCGGTTGCCAATTAGTGAAGTGGTGATAACCTGTAATGTACCGGTATTTTCAGCATCAACCTGAGTAGAAATAAGCCAGTTTTGCCTCATAAAAGCCTCTTTTATAAATGGGAGTTATAGTAGTATATGAGGGGAGGGAAAAAAAGTGAATAAAAAAGGAGAAGACTGTCAAGTGAGACAGCTTCTCCAAAGGTTTAATTCACACTCAATCTTTTCACTCTTACAACTGCATCCTGCAACGGTTTTACAGCAACCAGAAGGACAATAGTAATTGCAGCTTCTGCAAAGATATAAGCCCCATTATATACCATAGAGTATGGAAGTGGTGCCCAGCCTTCCCATGCGTATTCGCCAAAGAATAACCAGCCTGAAAGTACGGCAAAGAAGTACCGCCCAAGAACTCCGGCAAGGTAACCTTTAACTAAGCCGTTTTTTGATCTCCAGAATAAGCCGGAAAGTCCTAATGCTCCAAAGGCTAACAGGTAATCTACGATGACCTGCAATGGAAATAAAATATATGGTCCAAGGATTAACTGGAGAATGCCATAAGCAAATCCTGTCATAAGACCTGTGCGTAAGCCATAGAGGTAGCCAATAAAACAGATAAAAAACATACTCAGCATGGTAACAGAACCGCCAAACGGGAATTCATAAAGCTTAATCATGGAAGTTACAACAGCCAAAGCCATAGCAAGGGAAGAAAATACAAGCTGTTTGGTATCAAATTTCTTCTGTCGCTCCTTTGCTGTAACAAGTGCGGCAACACAAAGAAGAACTGCCATAATAAGACCTAAGGCAAGATAACCTAAGGTAGTTGGAAGATAAGTGGTAGTTCCCCATTCATCCACCATTGGAATAAAAAAGTTTTGCATAAAAAAAGCCTCCTTCAAATGATTGTTTAGCTGTGCTTCAATCTCGAGGAGGGTACACCATATCATACAATACGATAATTCTGATATTCATCGTTTGCTGCTTCCTTACGTCGGTATTAACCGCTTCAAGTTATAAGGGACAATACTTTCAGAAGATGCATGCTGTCTTCGAAAATATATCTCAGCCATGGCGCCCCTAGCACACAGTAACTATAACAGTATTAAGGAAAAATGTCAATATAACGATTAGTTAAATTCTTTGGAAAGATTTTAAATTACTCTCAAAACGTCATAGACAAAGGAAGTAGAGATTGCTATAATTATTGTTTGGCAAATTACTATTTTACAAAGGGGAGGCATATTTATGTCAAAGAGAACAAAGGGATATATTGCAGCATTGGTACTTGTATGTATTGCAGTTATTGCTCATTTTACAGCAAAAGAAACAGTGCAGGAATATGTTTACAAGGAAGGAAAAATAGAGAATATTATTGAGTATGAAATGGAAGTAGACGAGTATTCGTCATTTGTATATGAGGCAATGCATCAGGCGGAGGTAATGAACCAGTTGTATTTTCATAATGAGGAGATGGAGAAGGCAATTGGCACACCAAAGCAGGTAAAACGATATGTGATTTCAAAAAAATATGGTGAATGGTTTGCAGTACAGGCAACGGCGGTTACTTGGAAGGATGAAGGACACGAGACATTGGTATTTGCGTATACAGAATTATTGGATGATTCTGATTTGGTAGAATATACGCCACTTATATGTGATAATTTTGGAATCGAAGAAGAAATTTTTGGATATTTTCGTTATACCATTGGCGTGAAAAATACAGCACAGGTAAATGCAGAAGAGTTGCAACAACATGGCTTTTCTTTATCAGAAGATGAGAGCAGTCTGTTTATGAATGATGGCATTCTGCTTCAGAATGATATACAGATAGATACTTCGTTGTATCCCGATTATGCTAAAGCTGACTATGAATATACGGAGCTTAATATTACAGAGAAGGTACAGGAGCTTATTACAGATGGTGGTTCTATTCGTGAGGGAGATTATCAGATACATATAAGTCGGGTATTAGATGGGAAAGTACAGGGGATTCTTCAGAAAAACATAAGATTTGCAGGAGAAGGGCCTAGTGGTTTAGTAACAAAGTGTCTGTTTTTGTATGACTTAGAAAATGAGGAAGTGGAAGTTCTAAAAGAATTGGAAGAGGATACCAGGGTGGTTGATTATATCTATAGCGATAATACACTGTATTATTCCACTATTGAGACACTTTCCGAAGATGAGGATGCCACCTATGAATGGAAGTTGTATATAGAGGAAACTTTCGTGGAAAATGGGACAAAGATTCTAGTAGTGGAAGGATATGGTATGGAAGATACGGCAGCACCGAAGTTTATGTACGAACAGGGAAAGGTATTTTATATAGCAGAAAAGAAAATGTCTACTGGTTCCAGAAGTTATGAATATGCTGAAATCGTGGAAAATGCTGTGGAAAACATAAGAAGTATTCCTTATACCAGAGGGAAAAGTACTGCACTCTATTACGAAGATGGTATATGGAAGAAGCATGATTTTGAAGAGCAGATGGCATATTGCTTTGATTTAGGAGATGTACTATATCTTCGTTTCGAAGATGGTAAATATAATCAGATATTTGATAAATGGAGCAAAAGACTGAAGGAAACAAAGGATGAGAGATATTATGGAGACGGAATTAGTCTGGGAGTGAATTCTGCATTTACGAACTATTTTGAGTCAGACCAGACAGCCTATTTGCTTTGGAATGAAAATGAAAAAGTCTATCCGTTAAAAGTGGAATTACCGGAAACAGGAGTGACCCATTTCTGCAGAATAGAAGATGAGAAGGTGTTGGTTCAGATTGGGAATAAGTATTACCAAATAGCATTTTACAGATAATCACTGAGTAAGTGAACAGATAAATTTTAGATAACTTTAATGGAATAATAGTGTGATTTATGATAAAATGGGTTCTGAAGGGATTAGAATCCATTTTATATTTTTAAAAACATAATTCGGCAATTTAAATATAAAAATATATAATTATAATAAATAAGGAGTGTATCTAATGGCAGAGGTAAGTATTATTGTCCCAATTTACAACGCAGAGAAATGTATCAGACGCTGTATTGAAAGCATCATTAATCAGGAATATACTGATTTTGAGTTGATATTATGTAACGATGGAAGTAAGGATTCGTCAGGTGCAATTTGTGATGAGTATGCGGCAAAGGACAGTCGTATCAAAGTATTACATAAAGAAAATTCCGGGGTTTCCCATACAAGAAATCAGGGAATAAAGATGGCATGTGGAACTTATATCCAGTTTTTGGATGCAGATGACTGGATTACCGTAGATGCGACTAAGTTATTAGTACGTGCCATGAAGGAAAATGACTGTGATATGGTTATTTCTGACTTCTATCGTGTCATTGGAGAACGCCTTTCTCACAAGGGAGACATTGATGAAGAAGGTGTGATTTCCAGAGAAAAGTATGCGAAACACATGATGGAAAATCCAGCGGATTTTTATTATGGTGTTTTATGGAATAAGTTGTATAAAAGGGAAATTATTGAAGAGTATGAACTGCAAATGGATGAAAATGTAAGCTGGTGTGAGGACTTTTTATTTAATATGGAATATCTTCTTCATACTGAAAAAATCGCAGTTCTGCCAGTGCCAATTTACTATTATGTCAAGACAGAAGGTTCTTTGGCAAGTCAGGGCATGAGTATTAGCAAGACGATCAAAATGAAGATTTCTGTATTCGAATATTACAATGATTTCTATAAGCATGTCTACGAAGAAGAGGATTATGAAAAACGCCGACTTGGTGTATATCGTTTCTTAGTGGATACGGCAACAGATGGATTTGTGGCACCATCTTTCCTTCCGGGAATCAAGAAGCTTGGAAAAGAGAGAAGTGTTACCTATGAAAATATGCCAAATAATATTTTCTCTGTGCATTATCATCAGCGAAAGCTGTTAGAACAGTATTTAGAGGCCATTGCTTTGAAATATGACTTAGAGCTTAGAGATGTGATGACCATGACTTATGTTGCTAATGTGGAAAGACCGGTTACCTATAAGGAAATAGCAGATTATACTGGATATTCTAAGATGGCAATTGCTCGCATCCTGCAAAAGCTGGTAATGAAGCATATTCTGGATTTTAGTTTGGAAAAGAAAGAAATGGAAATTGTATTTCTGGAAGAATATAGTTCTTTGAAAAATGAATTGGAATTTGTAAAACGGGATTACGATGAGGTTCGTTTCCAAGGCTTTACGCAAGAAGAAAAAGAAACATTTTTAAATCTAATGGAACGTACTTATGAGAATATCCGTAAGGTACTAGTTACAAAAGGATAGAGTAAAAAGGATGAAAATATATGAAGCGTGAAGTAGATATGAAGGAAATCTCCGATGGCAAGTTGTATGGTTTAAATGACATGGTAAGGGTAGGCTGTAATGACTGCGAAGGTTGTTCTGCCTGCTGCCAGGGGATGGGGGATTCTGTAAAGTTAGACCCATTGGATATTTACCGTTTATGTAAGCATTTGAATTGTGGTTTTGAAGAACTGCTACAGGATGGAATTGAGTTAAATGTGGTAGATGGTGTTATTCTGCCTAACCTTAAGATGTCAGAGCCACAGGAGAGATGTGTTTTCTTAAATGAAGAAGGACGATGTAGTATCCACGTGGCAAGACCGGGAATTTGCAGGTTGTTTCCACTTGGCAGATTTTATGAAGAAAATGGGTTTAAATACTTCCTTCAGATTCATGAGTGTCCAAAGGAAAATAAGACAAAAGTGAAGGTAAAACACTGGATAGATACACCGGATATCAAAGAAAATGAAAAGTATATCCTGACATGGCATAATTTTTTGAAAGAAATGGAAGCCTTTATTGAAGGAGGAGCAACAGAGACACAGATAAAGCAGATAAGTCTTTATATGCTCCAACAGTTCTTTATGACACCATACAATATGGAAGCAGATTTCTATCCACAGTTCTTTGAACGGATGGAAAAGACAAGAAAAGCACTTGGTATGGAAGAATAGAATAGTGCTGAGTAAATAAGTAAAACAAAAAAGGTTAGTTCACTTGAAGTATACTTCGAGTATGAACTAACCTTTTTTCGTGCAGTCGACGGGACTTGAACCCGAACCCACGTACGTGGACATGAACCTGAATCATGCGCGTATGCCAATTCCGCCACGACTGCATATCACCGCTTGTGATAAAATCAATCACCAACAGCAATACTCATTATAACAAATGACTAAGAAAAAAACAAGTATTTTTTTAAAAATAACGCTTTTTTGAAAACAAGATTTTTTCTATAGAGCTTGTTCCTCTAACAACTGTAAAAATTCTTCTGCTGCATTTGCAAGTGGAATCTGGTCATTGTAAGCTGCAACCAACTGGCGTTTTGGCAGGCTCTTGCTCATATTTAAGATTACCAGCTCATTGTTGCTTTCCGTTACGCAATAATCTGGAACAAAAGCAATACCAAGACCAATTTTTGCCAAGTCAATTAACAAGTCATTACTGCTGATTTCGATAGATGGAACCAAATCCAGCTGACTTTCTAAGAACAATTTATGCAAAAATTCACTGGTTGTTGCATGACTTTCCAGCATAAGAATTGGGTAGTCTAACAATTGTTCTAAGGAAACACTTTCTTCTGCAAGCTTGGGGAATGCAGTGCTGTTGGCAATAAACACATCCGAAAAAGTATGAAGAGTCTTTACGTTGCCAACAGTGTTGAGTCTTGTATTCGGTGAGTTGGTAATAATCAAATCTACCTGATTGTTCTCCAATAAGTCTACACAACCCATAGAAGTCTGGTTCGTAACTTTAATGTGAATATTTGGGTATTTCTGATGGAACTGGTTTAAATAAGGAACCAGATAGTAACGGCAGATTGTATCTGTCGCTCCAATACGAAGCTGTCCGCCCTTTAAAGAGTTGTATTCAGCAATCTGATTTTCACCCTTAGTAATTAGATTAACGGCAGGTTCAATATGCTTGAAAAGCAAAAGC
>CAZRLE010000054.1:0-11980 GCA_964600705.1 uncultured Lachnoclostridium sp.
CAATCCGGAGCAGGGAGATTATACAGAAGAATATCAGGCATATTATCATGAAGAATTAATCAAACAGTTCTATACAAGAAAATATTTATGGGCAACCCATGTTTGGAATATGTTTGATTTTGGAGCAGATGCACGTAACGAAGGCGGCGAGGATGGACAAAATCATAAAGGTCTTGTTACATTTGACCGTAAATATATTAAAGATTCCTACTATGCTTATAAAGCATGGTTATCGGATGAACCTTTTGTACATATTTGCGGAAAGCGTTATGTAGATCGTGTAGAGGATATAACAAAGATAACAGTTTATTCTAATCAGCCTGAGGTAGAATTATTTGCCAATGGAGTAAGTCTTGGAAAACAAACTAGTGATGTACATTTCTTTTATTTTGATGTGCCAAATGCAGGGGATACAAAACTGAAGGCAGTTGCAGGAACACAGGAAGACGAAAGTTTTATTCGCAAGGTAGATAAATTTAATGAAGCATATCGTTTAGTGGAAAAGGGAGCAGTTTTAAATTGGTTTGATGTGACTGAACCTGAAGGGTTCTTCTCTTTAAATGAGAAACTGTCTGGCGTGAAGAACAGCGAAGAAGCAACAAAGGCATTTGCCAGATTTATCATTCCTAAAATGGCTCCATTAATGGGTGGTGAAATGCCATTTGAACAAGCTTATGGAATGATCCAGCAAACAATTGACTCGATGGGAACTTACAGCATACTTCGTTTTACAACATTACTTGGCGCAGCCAACATACAATTTAACAAAGAAGAACTTCTTGGATTAAATGCAGAATTAAATCAAATTCCAAAATTATAATAAAAAACGTTTAGCTGTAGACGGATTATTTGATGTTTTGTCTCTCCTACATTTTGTAGGAGAGACATTTTTAAAATCTTTTGATATGTCTTAATTTGAAATTATTGATAAGTAAGTTGCTATGATTACATTTAATATTTATTTTGAATTTTATCATAATAGGGTAACAAAGATTATATAGTGTACCCTTGATTTTATTTCTCTTTCTTCATACAATATAATTAAATATAATCTGTATTTTAAAGGAGGTAGTGACTTATGACAAAACCATACGAATTAGATTATACACATTTGAAAACTAGGTGTTATCCAGAAAGTCTGCCATTTAAAACAACGGCTGAATTGGAACCTTTGGAGGGAATTATTGGTCAGGACCGTGCAGAAAAAGCATTTGATTTTGGTCTGGCTGTGAAGATGAAGGGGTACAATATCTATGTTTCGGGACTTTCTGGCACGGGAAAGACTACCTATGCAAAACGAAGTACAGAAAAGTTAGCAGCTACAGAGCCTGTTCCTTTGGACTGGTGTTATGTTTACAATTTTCAAAATCCTAGAGAACCAATAGCCCTTTATTTTGAAGCGGGTAAGGGAAAACGTTTTAAAGAGGATATGGAAAATCTGGTGGAGTCCTTTAAGAAGGAACTGCAAAAGGCATTTGCTGCGGAGGAATATGAAAAGCAGAAAAGTGCGATGCTGCGAGGTTTTGGAGAGCAGCAGGAGCATGTGATTGATGAAATGAGCTCTATGGCAGCAAAGTTTGATTTCTATGTCAAAGGCACCAACACCGGAGTATGTTTTATTCCGATTGTAGATGGTGAGTTGGTAGAGGACGAAGAATACGATGGTTTAGCCGAAGAGATAAAAGATGAGATTGAAAGAAAATCCAAGCTGATGCAGGAACATGTGGGTTCCTTTATGAGAGAAATTCATGAAATTGATAAGGCTCTTGAAGAACAGATGGAAGAATTAGAGCGTAAGGCTGCTTTGGCTGCCATTGGTCATCATGTAGATGAAATGATAAATGCTTATAAAGAAAATGAAAGGGTTATTTCTTATATTCAGGAAGTAGAAGAAGATTTACTTGAGAATCTGGAACAGTTTATCGAGAAGGAAGAGTCAGAGGAAGAAGGTCTTGCAGCATTGCTTCCAATGCTCAATAAAAAGCCGGAGGAAGATGTTACATTAAAATATCGTGTGAACCTGATTGTAGACCACTCCAAAACGAAAGGTGCTCCGGTTGTAGTTACTTTTAATCCTACCTATAGTAATCTGATGGGAGAAACGGAATACGATAGTGAATACGGCAATCTGACCACAGACTTTATGAAGATTAAGGGAGGATTATTTCATCAGGCAAATGGTGGATATCTGATTGTGCAGGCACAGGATATTTTAACGACACCTCATGCGTGGGAGGCACTCCGCCGTCTTATCAAGACCAAAGAAATCAATATGGATTCCTTAAGAGAATTGTTAAATACACCAATGGCTGCACCGATTCTGAAGCCAGAGCCAATTCCTGCAGAGCTTAAGGTGATTATGATAGGAAGCAATTATTTCTATGACCTTTTAAGTGATGCCGATGAAGAATTTGATAAGTTTTTTAAGATACGAGCAGATTTTGACTATGAAATGCCACGCACCGATGAAAATATTTTTAAGATAGCCAGATTTGTTAAAAGCTTTGTAGAACGGGAACAGACACTAGAGTTTGATGTCAGTGCAGTTTGTGCCATTATTGAATATTTTTCCCGTTATGCTGACCGTCAGGATAAGCTGTCAACCAGATTTAATTATCTTTCAGAAATTTTAGGGGAAGCATTTACATGGGCACAGCTTGAACAGGCATCTATTATAACAGCAGAACATATACATAAGACGGTTTATGAAAAAGAGCAAAGACTCAAGCTTTATGAAGAAAAGCTTGAGGGAATGCTGGAAGAAGACGTTATTATGATTGATACGGAAGGAGCACAGATTGGTCAGATTAATGGTCTTGCTGTGCTTGATATGGGAAGCTACGCATTTGGAACGCCATCCCGTATTACAGCAACCACCTATGTTGGCAAATCGGGTATCGTAAATATCGAAAAAGAAGCCCGTATGAGTGGTCAGACCCATGATAAAGGGGTTCAGATTATTACAGGCTTTTTAGGGCAGACGTATGCACAAAAGTTTCCAATGTCCTTATCCTGTAGGGTATGTTTTGAACAAAATTATAATGGAATTGATGGTGATAGTGCATCCAGTACTGAATTATACTGCATCATCTCTTCCCTTGCAGAATTACCAATTCGTCAGGATTTAGCGGTGACAGGTTCGGTTAATCAAAAAGGAGAAATTCAGGCAATTGGTGGTGTGACCCATAAAATTGAGGGCTTCTTTAAGCTGTGTAAGAAACGTGGTTTGACAGGAAAACAAGGTGTTATTATTCCGGTTTCCAATATAAAAGACCTTGTACTCAATGATGAAGTGGTAAATGCGGTCAAAGAAGGAGAGTTCCACATTTATCCGATAGCACACATTAATGAAGGGATTGAACTTCTTATGAACTGTCCTGCTGGTGAAAAGAATGCAGAAGGGGAATTTGAAGTCCATACGGTGCATGGAAAGGTCTATGAAAAATTAAAAACCTTTGCAAGAGTATCGGAAGCAAAAGAATAGTATAGAAGTCAAAAGTGAAATCCCACTATTTACGGTAAGGTTGAGGCCTCCCAAAATAGTGGGATTTTTTAGTCTTATTGAAAAGCTTGTTCTGTGAGTTTACATTTGCTTTCTTACCACACTATATTCATCACCAGACTTAAAAAATGGGCAATTCTTATAGTTGCTTTCCATAAAACGGGCAAAATCGTCTTCATCCATATTTACAGAGCAGTAGTAGCAATCATCGTTTTCATCATATTCGTTATAAGCACAAAATTCGCAATTCATCTGCATAATGATAGTAACCTCCAATCTCTTTACGCTTTATATTCAGACAAAATTCTTGAAATATATTCCATATACTCGGTCTTCACATCTTCCGGTGACAGAATTTGCACCTTGTTGCCAAGTCCGGTGAGCCACCCAAAGAACTGAGGGCTTACGGCTACATCCATACGGGCAATCACATAGTCCTTAGCATGGGAATCCGGGCGGATAGAACAGCTATTGCCGAATTTGTCTATCATAATTCCTACCATGGATTGGTGACAGCGAAGCCGTAAGGTCTTTTCGGTTCCGGCAAACATACCAAAGGTCTTTTTGTCATATTCTACCATATCAAGTTCATTAAAGATTTCCTTGCCTTCACGGGCATTCTGAGTCACAGAAACATTTATCATTTTATCAACGCGGTAATGCTTCATGTGTCCAGCCTGTTCATCAAATCCAATTAGGTAATAATTTTCATCATCCCATGTCAGTTTCCAAGGACTGATTTCATAAAAGACTCCGTTATGGCGAAGCTTTATGTTATGATTCAGATCCCAGTCAAAATACTGAAAGCGGATTTTGACATTTCCGGAAATGGCGGTATGAATCATATCCACACTGTAAAAAATGTTCTCATTATTGGTTTTGCTTCGACCAATGATTTCTACCTGACGTCCCATGGATAGTGCATCATATTTGCTGGCGAGGGTTTCTAGTTTTTTGATTAATTCTCTGGACTTTTTCTCTGTAATAAACTTAGCAGACTGTACCACATCCACCAGAAGCTTTACTTCGGCAAGCTCAAACTGACGGCTGGCCAGCTGATAACCGCCTCTGTGTTCCTCGGAACGGATAATATCCATTCCGAAATCGTTTAAGGTGTCAATATCGTTATAAATACTTTTTCGTTCTGCTTTAATCCCTACGGAAGCCAGATATTCAATAATCTGTGGTGTGGATACAGCATGGTATTCGTCCGTGTGTTCCATAAGAAATTTGGCAATATATAATAATTTCTGTTTTTGTTTTTCTGATTTTGGCATGAGAACCTCCAAGCGTTGACCGATAAAACGGACAGATTCTAATATGATTTTATCATGGAGCACAGGTAAGTACAAGTCAATCAGTTAATAATGATTCCTAAGGAGTGGGCGGATTTGTTCTTTCTTGAAGCAGATTAGAAAAATAGTGTGGGAATATGAAGAAATTTGTGTTACAATGTAGAGTAGAAGTATTTTGATATTTGAGGATGAAAAAAAATAAAGTACAAAGGGGTAGCGCAATGAAATTAAATGAATTGGCATTAGTAAATGAAAGAGAACAGTGGGAAGCGGCAGGCTACAAGCTTCCAGAGTATGATTTTAAGGCTATGGTCGAGAGAACAAAAGAAAATCCGTTTTGGGTACATTTTGGGGCCGGTAACATTTTTAGAGCTTTTCAGACCAATGTAGTGCAGAAATTATTAAATGCTGGGGAGCTTGACAGAGGAATTATTGCTGTTGGCGGTCATGAAGCAATGGATAAGTTATTCCATCCTCATGATAATCTGACTATATTAGTTACATTGAAAGTGGATGGAAGCATTGAAAAGACTGTAATTGGAAGCTTGGCAGAGACTTTGACAACAGATTCCGGTTACGAACAGGATTTTGAACGATTAAAAGAAATCTTTACCAAAGATTCTTTACAGATGGTAAGCTTTACCATTACAGAGAAAGGCTATAGCCTTTTAGGAGGTAATGGGGAATATACAGATGCCGTAGCGGCAGATTTACAGGCAGGTCCGGAACATCCTACAAGCTATATGGGCAAGATTGCTGCATTCCTTTATGCCAGATATCAGGCAGGTGGAAGACCTGTGGCAATGGTAAGTATGGATAACTGTTCCCATAATGGAACTGTATTACATAATGCAGTGGCTGTATATGCAGAAGAATGGGAAAAGGCCGGTTTAGTAGACAAAGGCTTTGCAGATTACATCAATAATCCGGAAAAGGTTTCTTTCCCATGGAGTATGATTGATAAGATTACACCACGTCCGGATAAAGGGGTAGAAGAAATTCTTGCAAAGGATAATCTGGAGGAATTAGAGCCAATTATTACAGAACGTAAAACCTATATTGCGCCATTTGTTAATGCGGAAGAAAGTGAATATCTGGTTATTGAAGATTTATTCCCAAATGGAAGACCGGAATTAGAAAAGGGCGGAATTATCTTCACAGATAGAGAAACAGTAGAAAAAGTGGAAAGAATGAAAGTATGTACCTGTCTGAATCCATTACATACCGTATTAGCAGTATTTGGTTGCCTTTTAAGAAGCGGCAAAATCTGTGACGAAATGAAGGATGAAACTCTCCGTAAGCTGGTAGAGCAGATTGGCTATAAGGAAGGGCTTCCGGTAGTAACAAATCCAGGCGTTATTAATCCAAAGGATTTCATTGATACGGTTGTAAATGTACGTCTTGCTAATCCATTTATGCCAGATACACCAGAGAGAATTGCAACCGATACTTCTAAGAAACTGGCAATCCGTTTTGGTGAAACCATCAAGGCGTATCGAGATTCAGAAGAATTAGATGTGGCTGATTTGAAACTGATTCCACTTGTTTTTGCGGGATGGCTTCGTTATCTCATGGAAGTGGATGACTTCGGCCAGCCAATGGAAAATAGTCCAGACCCAATCCTTGAGTTAGTTGGAAGAGGGAAAGGTGGTATGTGCCTGGGCAATGTAGAAAATGCAGAGGAACTTCTTCGACCAATCCTAGAAGATGTGAATGTATTTGGTGTTAATCTTTATGAAGTAGGAATGGCAGAGAAGGTATGTCAGTATTTTAAAGAAATGATGGAAGGGGAAGGTGCTGTTCGCCGTACCCTTGAGAAATATGTAGAGTAGAATAACTGGCGGGATAAGGAGATAGGCTTTTATGCATGATAATTTGACCATAGATGATATTAAGAAAATGGAAGAAGAAATAGAATATCGTAAGCTGGTAGTCAGGAAGCAGGCTTTAGAGGCAGTAAAGGAAGCCAGGGCACATGGCGATTTGAGTGAGAATTTTGAGTATCATGCGGCAAAAAAGGACAAAAATCAGAATGAAAGCCGTATTCGTTATTTGGAAAGAATGATTAAAACGGCTCATATTATTTCTACGGAATCAAAGGAAGATGAGGTTGGAATCAATAATACCATAACCGTGTATTTTCCGGAAGATGATGAGGAAGAAGTATATCGTATTGTAACTACCATACGAAGCAATGCACAGAAAAGTTTAATCAGCAACGAATCACCTCTTGGCAAAGCATTACTTGGACACAAGGTGGGAGAGAGGGTATCAGTAAAAGTAAGTGATACATATTCTTATGAAGTAGAGATTCGTAAGATAGAGAATACAACAGATGAAGAAAATGACACAATAAGACGTTTCTAAAGAAGAGGATGACAGAAACGTACTTAGAAATAGAAAAGGTAAGAAAGCATGATTTTAGTTTTGCGAGAGCAGATTATGTGTGCGATTATCCTGATGTTTCTTTCGGGCTATTACGCCAGTAATAAGGTAAGGGACAGGAAAGCATTATTTTTGAATTTGACAGGATATGCGCTTCTACATAATGTATTTGATATTATAACAACAATAACAGTGAATAATTTAGATGTGGTTTCGGAGAAGATGAACTGGATACTGCATTATTGCCTTTATGTTTCGTTGATTGCGATGGGCATGGGATTTTTTAGCTATATTTTACATTCAACAAGAGTAAAAATGCCAGAGATTATCCGTAAGCTTAGCTATATGCCATTTCCGGCATATTTAGTGCTGTTATATGTAAGACCGGTTTGGTATGTAGAAGGAAGTGTGACATATTATGCCTATGGACCAATGATGTTCTGGGGATATGGGATTTTCATGTTGTATTGTATCGGAGGACTTCTGATTTTACTTGGTTCAAAAAGTATTTCAGATAAGAAGGTAAAGCATGCGTTGGTTCCAATGATAATGGCAGTAATCGTGATTGTTATTATACAGGCGTATGTTCCGGAACTCACCATGACAAGTGGTATTCTGACACTGATTTGTGTCGCTATGTTCGTGGCATCGGATAACCCTGATAAGGAATTTAAAGAACAGGCACAGTGGGATTATCTGACGAGGGTAAAGAGTCGTAATTGCTATGACAGAGACTTGGAACTTTATATTCACATGCTGAAGAACAAACCAAAGGCACAGATTGGTTTTGTAGTAGCAGATATGAACTCCCTGAAAATGGTCAATGACACTTATGGACACAGTGAAGGCGATAAGATGCTTATTATGGCAGGAGATATCCTTAGAGAGCATTTAGAATCAGCAGTAAGTGTGTACCGTCTGGGAGGCGATGAATTTGTGGCTATCTATTTGTTGCCGAGAAGGAAGCAGATAGAAGCAGAGTTTGCCAATGTGCACAAAGCCTGTGAAAAGGTGAAAGATGTACAGGTTCCATTACAGATTGCCCTTGGTTATGCGCAGGGAAGCGTGAGAGGAGATGTGAATGACATCTTCAATGAAGCTGACAGACTTATGTACGAGAATAAGAAAGCCATGAAACAAAAGGCAAAGGTATAAGAAAGGTTGGGGAACATGGGGATTGTATTAGGTATTTTAGGAATTGTAGTATTAGCCTTGGTAGCTGTGATTATGGTTCGCACATTGCGTTTTAAACCAGAACCAATCACACCAGCCAATCCGGACAAAATTGAACTGGATGAAGAAAAGATTGTAGCAGATATGGCAGACATGATTCGTTGTAAGACAATTTCTCATCCGGATGATGACCAGGTAGACTGGGAAGAATATAAGAAGTTTCATGCTTTGTTGGAAGAACGTTTTCCTGTGATACATGAAAAGTGTCATTTGGAAAAGGTTGGAAGAACAGGTCTTTTATATCACCTAAAGGGTAAATCTTTTGAGAAACCATCAGTATGTATGTCTCATTATGACGTAGTTCCAGTAGAAGAAGATGGCTGGGAAAAGCCTGCATTTGAGGGAATTGTAGAAGATGGTTGTATCTGGGGACGCGGCACATTGGACACTAAGGGAACACTTTGTGGTGTAATGGAAGCCTTAGAGAAAATGTTAAAAGAAGGTTATGAACCTGAGAATGATTTGTATTTATCATTCTCAGGAGAAGAAGAAATCGACGGTGCATCTTGCAGGGATATCGTGTCTTATTTAGAAGAAAAAGGTGTAAAGCCGGCTATTGTTGTAGATGAAGGAGGTGCGGTAGTAGATAAGGTATTTCCGGGAGTAACCAGTGAATGTGCATTAATTGGTATTGGAGAAAAGGGTGGTGTAAACTATAATTTCTCGATGGAATCCCAGGGAGGACATGCATCTACTCCACCAGTACATAGTATTTTAGGAGAACTTAGCCAGGCTGTATGTGAAATCGAAAATCATCCATTTAAACGCCAGCTTACTAAGCCGGTTGCAGAAATGTTTGATACATTAGGAAGACATTCCAGCTTCTTATATCGTATGATTTTTGCAAATCTTTGGTGCTTCGAAGGCATCCTCGATATGATTTGTAAGAAATCCGGTGGTGAGTTAAATGCCATGATGAGAACTACGGTAGCAGTAACTAAGATGGAAGGAAGTAAGGCATACAATGTACTTCCACCAAAGGCAAGTTTTGGTATTAATGTGCGTCTTATGGGAACAGATACTATGGAATCTGCAATGGCATATTTAAAGAGTATAATCAAGAATGACAAGATTAAGGTTGAGCCAGTCAGAGGAATGAATCCATCCATTTATTCTGATACATCCTGTGAAGAATGGTTCAAGTTAAAAGAAGTCATTCATCAGACATGGCCAGAGGCAATCGTTTCTCCATATCTTATGATGGCATGTAGCGATTCCAGACATTACTGCAGAATTACAGACAGAGTATACCGTTTCTCAGCAATGCGTATGTCAAAGGAAGAACGTGCCATGATTCATGGAAATAACGAGAGAGTGCCAATTGAAACATTAGTAAAAACAGTAGAATTCTATGTAAGATTATTAAGAGTACTCTAAGAAAAAGTAAGTAAATAATAGAAAAGGATGCCATTGTGGGCATCCTTTTTGTGCATATCCTATTCTTATTCAGTTGCTTCTTCTGCAGAATCAACTTCTTCTGTAGAGTCAACTTCTTCTGTAGAGTCAACTTCTTCTGTAGAGCCAACTTCTTCTGTAGAGCCAACTTCTTCTGTAGAATCAACTTCTTCTGTAGAATCAACTTCTTCTACAGAGCAAACTTCTTCTGTAGCTTCGCAGGAAACAGTTTCTTCGCAAGTATCCTCTGACTTATCTTCAGCAGGAGAAGTAATGTTGATTGTAACATACTCTCTTCCTTCTGAAGGAGCAGCAGTTTCTTTGTCCTCAAAATCGTCCTCGAAATCCTCAAAATCATCATCATCAGAATCTTTATTCAGGATATTTTTCACAAAGTAATAAGCGCCACCGGCAACAGCAGCTGCAGATAATAAACCAAATACAAATTTACCGTTCTTTTTCATAATGAACTCCTTTCCTTCAAATAGGTCATTATTAATTATATAGCTAAAGAGAGAAAAAGAAAAGGGGCATTTTATGAATTAGTATAAAAGTGTGATAAAAAAATGGTAAAGTCTGGAATGGGATAAAGTCAAAAGATTCGTAGGTAAGATAAAAGGGATAGAAAGGAGAAACCCGACAACCATTACAGCTGCCGGGGGTTTATGAAAAAAATTATTAGCATTACTTTACTGTCCTTATTGTATAAGAAAGATGTGGCTAAAGTTTGTTAATTAGGTGAATAAAATATGAACAAAAAGAAAACTTTTTTGTTCATATTTTGAAGGGAAATAGGTGATGAGAAAGTACACAATACGTAGTTAAAAGAAAAAGATAGTTCACAAAATGTTAAAAACGTGGTATAATATGCCCATGTAGGACAACAAGAAATAAAAGGAATAGAGGGAATCTCATGGAAAGTAAATACACACTGAAAGAAATCGAACGATTAGTAAAAAAAGCGGAAAAGTACGAAGAATTAGAGCGTAAGGGCAGATTGTTAGTTGCACCTTTTCAGATAGATGCAACTATTTACCGTATCGTAAAGAGTGGTGGTAAGTGGAAGGTAATGCAGGGAGTATTTACCCCGGATTTGATTAATGAGTTTGGAAAGACAGTGTTTGGAACTGAGCCGGAGGCAGTGATTGCAGCAGCATCACAGAAAAATTAATAATGGCAGTGCTGTATCAGAATATAAAGGAGGGTCTGTTTTTAAGAAGACCCAATCGCTTTATTGCTTATGTAGAGATAGATGGAAAAGAGGAAGTCTGTCATGTAAAGAATACAGGGAGATGTAAGGAATTACTTATTCCGGGAGAATCCAAGGTATATGTGGAGGATCATGGAACAGATACAAAACGAAAGACGAGGTATTCTCTTGTACAGGTAGTGAAAGGGAATACCTTAATTAATATGGATTCTCAGGCACCTAATAAAGCTGGTTATCAATGGGCGGAGCAGGGAAATCTTTATAAGAAGGTTACATTTCTTAAGGCAGAGAAACAGTATGGGGATTCCAGATTTGACCTTTATATAGAAGGTGACGGTAAGAAAGCCTTTGTTGAAATTAAAGGAGTTACTTTAGAAAAAGATGGAGTTGCCATGTTTCCTGATGCACCCACTGAAAGAGGTGTGAAGCACATTCGGGAGCTTTGCAGGTGTGTGGAGGAAGGGTATGAAGCATATATCCTTTTTGTTATTCAGATGAAGGGAATAACGGAATTTAGACCGAATATAGAGACTCATCCGGAGTTTAGAGATGCCCTGATAGAAGCGAGGAGAAAAGGAGTACACATTCTGGCATATGACTGCAATGTAGACATAGGTTCTATGGAAATAGATAAGCCGGTATCAGTGTATTTAGAGTAATTACCAATATGGCAGCAGGTATCTGGTAACTACTGTAATTGAAAAATGTAGTTGACATATTTGGTATCAGTGATATACAATACAGAAGAATAACACGTTGAAGAGAAGAGTAAGATGTGGAAGGTTACAGAGAGAAGCACATAAGCTGGAAGTGCTTTAGCGGGAAGCATCCGAAGACCATCTCGGAGTGGCTCTAATACAGCCCGGTGATTCCGTTATCATCATATGAAGTGGTTTTGTGGATATATATGTCCATGAAGCAAGAAGGGTGGAACCGCGAGAAATTTTATGCGAGGCAATT
>CAZRLE010000055.1:0-11947 GCA_964600705.1 uncultured Lachnoclostridium sp.
CTTTTGCAATTAAAAAAGGAGAAACATTAGGTCTGGTAGGTGAATCCGGTTGTGGTAAAACAACAACAGGACGTACTATCTTAAGACTTTATGAACCAACAGGCGGAAAGATTATTTATGATGGAGTAGATATTACTAAGGTAAATATGCTTCCATACCGCCGTAAGATGCAGATTGTATTCCAGGATCCTTATGCATCCTTAGACCCTCGTATGAAAATCGGAGACATCGTAGGTGAGCCCCTTGATATTCATAAAATGTACCCTAACAAAAAGGATAGAGATGATAAAGTTATCCAGATGTTAGAAACAGTAGGGTTAAACAGCGAGCATGCAAATCGTTATCCTCATGAGTTCTCTGGTGGACAGAGACAGCGTATCGGTATTGCGAGAGCTCTTGCGATTGACCCAGAGTTCATTGTATGTGATGAACCAGTATCTGCCCTTGACGTTTCCATTCAGGCGCAGGTAGTAAATATGTTTGAAGAATTACAGGATAAGATGGGCTTAACTTACTTATTCATCGCCCACGACTTATCTGTAGTAAAACATATTTCAGACCGTATCGGTGTTATGTACCTTGGTAAGTTAGTAGAACTTGCAGACAGCAATACTCTAACTTTCCATAGCTTACATCCATACACAAAATCTCTGATTTCTGCGATTCCAATTCCGGATCCAAAGATTAGCAGAGAAAACAAGCGTATCGTTTTAGAAGGCGATGTGCCAAGTCCTTTGAACCCTCCAACAGGATGCCGTTTCAGAACACGTTGTCCATATGCTACAGCAAGATGTGCAGAGTGCGAACCGGAATTCAGAGAGGTTGAAACTGGTCATTTTGTGGCTTGTCATAATTTGGAGGACATCAACTAAGGTGTTTATGTTGAATTTGCTGTTGCACAGTGTGCACTGCAGATAAATGTAGTGGCCATATATAGTAGCTATATTCAGTTTTACACTTATCTGCAGCGTACGTTGTGCCAGCTATATCGACATTTACATAAAATATTTTTCAGGAGGAAGAGTACTATGAAAAAAAGAAATTTAGCATTACTCTTATCTTTAGTATTAGCAGTATCTACATGCCTTACAGCTTGTGGCGGTGGAAAAACTAACGAAGAAACAACTAATACTGAAGGAAGCACATCAGGAGATGTTGCAACAACTGAAGACGGATTTACATTTACAGCATGTGTAGGTAGCGAACCTGACACAATCGACCCAGCGCTTAACAGCGCAGTTGACGGTGCTATCCTTTGTATCCACGCTTTTGAAGGTCTTATGACACAGGATAAAGACGGTGTATCAATGGTACCAGGTCAGGCAGAAAGCTACACAGTAAGCGAAGACCAGTTAGTTTATACATTCACACTTCGTGAAGGTTTAAAATGGAGTGACGGTTCCGCACTTACAGCTAACGATTTCGTTTACTCTTGGAACAGAGCAATTGCTCCAGAAACAGCAGCAGACTATTCTTACATGTTCGAATCTATCGATGGATATGAAGATGGAAAGCTTAACGTAGTAGCACAGGATGACAGAACTTTAGTTGTTACATTAAAAGCTGTAACACCTTACTTCTTAGAATTATGTGCATTCCCTACATTCTTCCCAGTACAGCAGGCAGCTGTAGAAGCTAACCCAGATGCATGGGCTACAGATCCAGCTACTTATGTTGGAAATGGACCATACAAATTAGTTGAATGGGTACACGATTCTTACATGTTATATGAAAAGAACGAAAATTACTGGGATGTTGATTCTTTAGGACCAGACAAACTTCAGTTCGTATTAATGAGCGATCCAGGTTCTCAGTTAGCAGCTTATGAAACAGGCGAATTATTAATGATCGATGACGTTCCAACAGATGAAATCACTGCATTATCTGGAAACTCTGATTTCTACAAAGAAGGTCAGTTAGGAACATACTACATTTCCTTTAACACACAGAACGAATACTTAAGCAATCCATTAGTTCGTAAAGCTTTAACACTTGCTATCGACCGTGAATACATCTGTGTTGAAATTGGTCAGGCAGGTCAGGTACCAGCTGGTGCATTCGCAGCTATGGGCTTAAGTGATGCTGATCCTACAAAAGAATTCCGTGAAGTTGGCGGAGATTACTATGATCCATATGATTACGAAGGTAACTTAGAACTTGCTAAAGCAGCTTTAGCTGAAGCTGGTTATCCAAATGGCGAAGGTCTTCCAGTATTTGAATACTTATACAACGAAGGCGGAAGCCACGATGTAATCGGTCAGGCTCTTCAGAGCATGTGGGCTCAGATTGGTGTAAATGTTGAATTAGTATCTCAGGAATGGGCTACTTTCTTAAATACTCGTAAAAACGGTGAATACGATATCGCTCGTAATGGTTGGTTAGGTGACTACAACGATCCTATTTCTTTCTTAGATATGTGGATCACAGGTGGTGGAAACAACGATGCTCAGTGGTCTAACACAGACTTCGATTCATTAATTTCTCAGGTTAAAGCTTCTTCTGATCAGGCAGAACGTATGCAGTTAATGCATGAAGCAGAAGACATCATCTTTGATGAATGGATGCTTTGCCCAATCTACTACTATGTAGACCTTTACATGGTTAAAGATAGCGTAGACGGTGTTTACTGTTCTCCACTTGGATACAAGTTCTTTAAATACGCTAGCGTAGCAGAATAGGATTTGTACAGAGCTAGGCGGATGCGCCACCACAAGGAAACACAAAGTGTTTTCAAGTTTGCTCTCAATTAAATATTTTGTATAGGACAGGGTATGCGGCTTAGTCGCATACCCTGTTTTGTCATTTATAAAATGTAAAAAAATGTTAAAATAATATCAAAAATATAAGGAAATCTATGGTTACTTATGGTATAATCAATTCAGATAGGACTAAAAAGCAGGACAAGAGAGGAATAATTATGGGAGAAAGAATGAAGCGGGGAAAAACAGCAATCTATAGCAAGTGTATTTTGGTTGTTTTGGTAGTGTTCTGTCTTGCAGGCGGGATTTTTGGCAAAGCATTTGCATCGGCGGAAGATGAAGGGGAAAAACGTGTTTTATTTATTAGTTCTTATTCGTACAGCTGGCCATCTGTACCATATCAGATTGCAGGGATAAAGTCTTCTTTAGGGGAGAACGTAAATCTGGAATTTGTATTTATGGATACAAAAGAAGTCGATGATAAAATGAGCAGAAAGTTGTTTTTGCAGACCATGCAGCATCGAATGTTGATGGTGAAACCATATGATGCAGTGATTGCAGGTGATGATGCTGCTTTACAGTTTGTAACAACTTATCAGAATGAATTATTTGAGGGAATTCCTATTGTTTTTGAGGGAATTGATGATGTGGAACGTGCAATAGAGGCGGGAAACAACGCATATATTACAGGAATTGCAGAACAGATTAATTATGAAGAAAATATAGAGATTGGACTTAAAGTAAATCCTAAGGCTACTAAGATTGTGGCAATACTTGACGATACGCTTAGTGGTAAAGGGCTTCATAAGCAGTTTTATGCTTTACAGGACAAATATCCGGAATTGGAATTTGACGAGATTAACTGTTCCAAGCTGACACGAAATGAATTGTGTGATAAGCTGATGCATGTATCAGAAGATACAATTCTTTGGTTTTTGATTTTTACCGAGGATGCCGATGGCAATATGTATACTACTCACGAAGGAGTAGAGTTAATTACAAAGTATGCTTCCGTTCCTGTATATCGCATGGTACTGGTAGGAATGGGAGAGGGGCTTCTTGGTGGTTATATGGTGTCCCATGAGCAGATGGGAGCTATGGCAGGTGAGATGACCATGAAGATTCTAAATGGTGGTCATCCGGAAGATATTGCGGTTATTACAGAGAGCCCTAATATGTACTGCTTTGATGAGGAAGTAATCAATAAATTTAGAATCAGTAAGCAGGTATTTCCAGTTGAAACAGTATTTTTAAATGGAACAAAGATTGGTTGGCTTGAAAGCATTGACCCAATAGTTTCCATTTCGATTATTGCTGTTTTGCTTGGTGTACTGTCCATAATTGTAGTAAAAATGATTTCCAGACGTCTTCATTATAGAAAGATGAAGGAGCTGGCACAGCAGTTAGACCCATCTTACAGTCACGATACCTTGACAGGAATCCGAAGCAGAATGGCATTTTTGGAATCCTTACAAAAAAAGATGATGAACAAAACAGCTTGTACTGTCATTATGTTTGATATTGATGATTTTAATAAATTTAATGATGAACTTGGACATACCGCAGGAGACATACTGCTTCAGCAGGTTGCTGCAAGGCTGGCAGGGTTAGAGGATAACAAATTTAAGGCTTATCGTCTCGGTGGTGATGAGTTTGTTGGAATTGTAAAGAGTGGAGAACGTGAGGTAATTGATAAATATATTAGTGCTATCCATGAGATTACGCATACAGTTTTTGAATTAGAAGAAAAAGAGTATATCGTGCAATTTAGTATTGGAGTTGCCATCTATCCAAAAGATGGAAATGAAGTGGTAGAACTGGTGAATAATGCAGGTATTGCAACAGCACAGGTTAAGAAATTTGGAAAAGACGGATTCTGCTATTATCAAGATATTGGAGCATAAGCACAATCATATAAGCGGGTGGATGAAGATTGAAAATAATATTTTTCAAATTATGCTTGCAAAATAAATAAAATAGATGTATGATATTAACTGTTAACAGTGGATTAACAGTTAATATGGCCTGTTGGTCAAGCGGTCAAGACGCCGCCCTCTCACGGCGGAAACACGGGTTCGATTCCCGTACAGGCTGTTTATAGAATGTCAAAAACCTTGTGGATACTGGTTTTTGGCATTTTTTGCTTTGTGGACAAAAGAACAAAAATATGGTATCTTTAAAAGAAAAAGGAGCAGCCAACCATATGAGTGAAAGGACAAAATTTAAACTAAAAAAAGTACTGTTGTTAGCACTAAAGATAGGGATTGGTGGAAGTCTTGCCTATTATATAGCAGAGCAGCTGCTACATTTACAATTTGCATCATCAGCCGGAATTGTAACTTTGTTGACGTTGCAGACAACGAAGTGGGACACTCTTAAGTTATCATGCAGACGTATTATTACGTTCTTTTTGACTTTTGGAACTTGTTATATGTTATATTATGTAATCAGGGCTTCCTGGTTTGATTATGGTATTTTCCTTTTAATTATGGTTTTTTTCTGTGAATGGTTTGGATGGAGAAATACAATTTCAGTAAATGCTGTAATTGGCGCACATTTTCTTTCAACCCACGATTTCTCCAAAGAATTTATGATGAATGAATTTATGCTTGTGTTGATTGGAATTTCCGTGGCAGTAGTACTTAATTTATTTCATATTTACAATACCCATGAAAGTGGTATTGTGAAGGCGATGCGTCATACCGAGGATGAGATGAAAAAGATTTTTTTGGAGCTTGCAGGTTATCTTAGGCATCAGAAACTTGGAGACCATGTGTGGCATGATATCAGGGCGTTAGAAACAAAATTAGATGAATATCTGGATTTGGCACATGAACATCAGAATAATACCTTTGTATCTCATCCGGAGTACTATATCAATTACTTTAATATGAGAATGCAGCAGTGTGGTATTCTTCATAATCTTCATGCGGAGATGAGAAGACTTCGTAAGCTTCCAAAACAGGCGGATATGATAGCAGATTTTATTGAACTTTTGTCAGAACATATTCATGAGATGCTTGATCCAAAGGAGTTAATCGGACAGCTACAGGGGTTGGTGTGTGATATGCAGGAACAGCCATTGCCGGTAGACAGGGAAGAATTTGAAAGCAGGGCACTGCTTTATCATATCATTATGGATTTAGAGGACTTTTTAAGATTTAAAGAAAGATTTATTGAAGAAATAGATGAAGAACAGTTTTTGATTTACTGGAATAAGGAAAGTGGGAAAAATTAGTATGCGAATATTAAGTGTAACGGCACAAAAACCGGATAGTACAGGTAGTGGTGTATATCTGGCAGAATTAGTGAAAGAATTTGAGTTTCTGGGGCATGAGCAGGCAGTGGTTGCCGGCGTGTATAAGAGTGATATCGTGCCTTTTTCAGATAATATAAAGTTTTATCCGTTATATTTTAAGACGAATAATCTTCCATTTGCCATTGCAGGTATGTCAGATGAGATGCCTTATGAAAGTACCGTATATGGGCAGATGACACCAGAAATGGTAGATATTTTTGTATGGGAATTCAAACGCAAAATCACAGAGGCGGTAGAAGATTTTAAGCCTGATGTAATTGTCTGCCATCACCTTTATCTGGTTACCTCTTTGGTAAGAGAACTGTATCCGGATAAGAAGGTATTTGGCTTCTGTCATAATACAGACCTTCGTCAGATGAAAAAGATACCATTAGAAAGAGCGTATATTAAAGAACAGATTCAGAAGTTGGATAAGATATTTGCACTTCATGAAGAACAAAAAGAAGAGATTATAAAAGTGTATGATGTGTCGGCAGAGCAGATTGTAATTGCAGGTGCCGGATATAATCAGCATGTGTTCTATCCCGCAGAGGATGCAGGTGATGGAAGCAGCTACAATTTGAAGAGCGGGACTAACGGTGAGAAAGTAGTTCGCCTTATTTTTGCAGGCAAATTATCAGAGAAGAAGGGTGTGTTCAGCCTAATCAAAAGTCTTGATTTGTTAAAAAAGATGGTTTCAGAGAATATTACATTTGAGCTTGCCATGGCTGGAGGTTATGGCAGAGAGGACGAATATGCAGCTATCAAGGCTCTTGCGGAGAAAGCGTCTTACAAAGTGGAATTTCTTGGAAGACTTCCACATGCCAAGCTTGCCATGGAGTATCAGAAGAGTGATATTTTCGTGCTTCCATCCTTCTACGAAGGGCTTCCAATGGTTGTCATTGAAGCAATGGCGTGCGGCAATAAGGTAGTAGTAACAGACCTTCCCGGAGTACGTCCTTGGATAGAGAAGAATGTAGAACATGCACCAGTTGTCTATGTTCCAATGCCTGAGATGAAGAATACGGATGAACCAGTAGAAGAAAGTCTTCCGGTATTTGAAAGACAGGTGGCAGAAGCAATTATGGAATGTAATAACATAGTTATGGAAAAGCTTCCGGATTTATCGAAAGTGTCATGGAGCAATATCTGTAATATGGTGATAGAAGAGGGAAAATAAGCTGGTAACAGATGCGGATTTCTTACTGTGTTCCTTTAAGCAAAAGAAAGGGATTTGGCATAAGTTATAGAGAAGAAAGATTACAAGAGAAAAGAGGAATGAGTATGAAGAAAAAAGTAGCAGGCATAGGTTTTGCAGCGGTAATTATTACGGCAGTGGTAGTAGGGGCGTTGTTTCTGGTAGACGGAATAGGAATTTTTACAAGCCGTCTGGATGACATCAAAGGACAGTTAGTAGGGAATGCGTTTGAATGTCAGTTTTATGATAACTATGGGGAACAATTTCTGACTGTATCAGGTAATAAAATTGGACTTACCGGTAACATTGTAAAGGAAGCACAGATTGATTCAGAAGATGGAAGTGCTGTGGCGGCTTACAGTCTTTCTTCCATTGTGACCATCAATATAGATGGACATCAGATGCAAAGCTGCGGAGATACTATTATCTTTGAAGAAGAAGGATTAGAACCAGATGTAAATTTCCAGTTAGAAGATATTGATAGTGACTCTGATGGGCTTATGTCTAATACAGCCATTTCTGGCGTGGTGAATAAGTATAAGAATATGTTTGGAAAAGGACAGGTTGTTGTAATCCAGAGTCAGCTTGGCGTTCCAATCTGTGCTTATAGTGGCAACAACGTATATTGGGAAGTAAGAGAAGACCTTCCTAAAACAACAAAGCTTATGATTGATGGAAAAGCACTGTATATCCATCGCGCAAACTTCCAAATTATTGATAGAGAGTTGATTGATTAAAAATATTAGATTTTTCTGTGCAAAATCGTAAAAAATACGGAAAATCAAGGAAAAAATGCTTGCATTTATTCGGGATAAGTGATACACTGAGTATGAAGATGATACATGTAGACGATGAAGAGTGGACGAAAGTCCACTCTTTGTGTGTATGTGGATAAATTAAGTCAGGCACAAATTTTGCAGTTAAGAAAAGAGGTAGAGAATGAGTAAAGCAAGAGATTACGAAGAACGTACAGAACAGCTGTTACAGCCAATTATCGATGCTAATAATTTTGAAATTGTCGATGTGGAATATGTAAAGGAAGGTGGTAATAACTTCCTTCGCGCATTTATTGACAAAGAAGGCGGCATTACCATTGATGACTGCGAAGTAGTAAGCAGAGCATTAAGCGATTTACTTGATAAGGAAGACTTTATTCCAGAAAGCTATATTTTAGAAGTAAGTTCTCCGGGACTTGGAAGACAGCTTAAGAAGGATAAAGATTTTAACAGAAGTATTGGTAAGGAAATCGAGATTAAGCTCTATAAGCCTGTAAAAGTAATGGATGGAAAGAAAGAGATATCTACCAAGGAATTATATGGTGTTCTGGAGGCTTACGAAGATGGTAAGCTGACAGTAGGTTTTGAAGATGATGAAAAGATGGAATTACTTCGTACCGATATTGCCATTGTGAAACTTGCATTGGATTTTTAAATCAAATATAAATATAAATAACTATTCAGAGCCAGTCTCGAAAACACTGCGTGTTTCCTCAATGTGGCAGTATCCATTAAACGTCAGTATGCTGAACATACTGCCTTATTAATTAAATAAAATTTTAAAAACAGTCTTAAAAATGCAAGCATTTTACGTCTGTTTTATAAAATTTTGCTTGGCTCTGAACAGTACAAATAGGAGGATAAAAATGAAAGCGAACGAAAACAAAGAATTAATCTTAGCACTTAACCAGATTGAAAAAGAAAAAGACATTAGCAAAGAAATTTTATTAGAAGCAATGGAAAGTTCTTTAGTTGCTGCATGTAAGAATCATTATGGAAAAGCAGACAACATTCATGTAAGCATTGACCGTGAAACTGGTGCAGTTAGCGTTTATGCTGACAGAGAAATCGTGGAAGAAGTGGAAGATGAAGCTACACAGATTAGCTTTGTAGAAGCACAGGTGAAGTATCCAACATACAGCCTTGGTGATATTGTTCAGGTTGAAGTTACACCTAAGAACTTTGGACGTATTGCTGCACAGAAGGCAAAACAGGTTGTTGTTCAGAAAATCCGTGAAGAAGAAAGAAAAGTTCTTTACAATCAGTACTATGGTAAAGAAAAGGATATCGTAACAGGTATCGTACAGCGTTATCAGGGAAATAACATCAGTATTAATCTTGGTAAGGTAGATGCTGTATTAACTGAAAATGAACAGGTTAAGACAGAACGTTTCCGTCCAACAGACAGAATTAAGTTATATGTGGTAGAAGTTAAGGATACAACAAAAGGACCAAGAATTACAGTGTCCAGAACACATCCAGAATTAGTAAAACGTTTATTTGAATCAGAAGTAACAGAGGTAAAAGACGGAACAGTAGAAATTAAGAGCATCGCAAGAGAAGCCGGTTCCAGGACAAAGATGGCAGTTTATACATCTAACCCGGATGTTGACCCAGTTGGTGCCTGTGTAGGTCTTAATGGTGCAAGAGTAAATGCAATCGTTAACGAATTACGCGGTGAAAAAATCGACATTATCACATGGAGCGAAGACCCTGCTGTATTAATCGAAAATGCTTTAAGCCCGGCAAAGGTTGTATCTGTTACAGTTGATGTAGAAGAAAAGAGTGCAAAAGTAATTGTTCCAGATTATCAGTTATCTTTAGCAATCGGTAAAGAAGGACAGAATGCAAGACTTGCAGCGAGATTAACAGGCTACAAGATTGATATTAAGAGTGAATCCCAGGCAACTGCAGAAGGGGAAGAAGAATAGTAACAGAAGGGAGAGTACATTATGGTTAATAAGAAAATCCCTTTAAGAAAATGCACCGGATGCGGTGAAATGAAGAGCAAAAAAGAGTTAATCAGGGTAATAAAAACACCAGAAGAGGAGATTACAATAGATGCTACAGGTAAGAAAAACGGCAGAGGAGCATATATCTGTAATTCTAGTGAGTGTTTGGCCAAAGCAATGAAAACCAAAGGATTAGAACGGTCTTTAAAAACGGCAATCCCAAAAGAAGTATATGAAGAACTGGAAAAGGAGTTGAAGGAGCTTGAAACCAGATAAGGTGTTATCATACATTGGACTTTCGGCGAAATCGGGAAAGATAGCCAGTGGAGAATTTTCAACAGAAAAGGCAGTAAAAGAAGGAAAGGCTAAGCTGGTTATTGTAGCGGAAGATTCATCAGACAATACCAAGAAAATGTTTACGAATATGTGTACCTATTACAACGTGCCAATTTATTTTTACAGTAATAAGAGTGAATTAGGTCGTGGGATGGGGAAGGAAATGAGAGCTTCTTTAGCACTTCTTGACCAAGGTTTAGCGGATGCTGTGATAAAAGTAATGGAAGCAAAGTAGTGAATGGATTAGTGAGAGTGTGATACTTTGCGATTCGAAAACGCGGTGAAACAGGAGGTAGATAGTCACATGGCGAAAATGAAAATATATGAAATTGCAAAAAGTTTAAATATAAAAAGTGGAGAGCTTGTAAAAGCTCTTAATGAAAACGGATTTGAAGCAAAAAGCCATAACAGCAACATTGAAGATGATGCAATTAGCTTTGTTTTGAAACATTTTGCTCCAAAGAAGGACGCAGCGAAGGAGAACGCAGAAGTAAAGGCAGAGCCTAAGAAGGCTGCAAAACCGGTAGAAGAAAAAGCACCTGTGAAACAGGAAGTGAAAACAGAACCTAAACAGGAAGAAAAAGCACCTGTAAAGAAGGAAGTAAAACAGGAAATTAAGACAGAGAAACAGGAAGAAAAGCCTGTAGTGAAGGAAGAAAAACCAATGGAAAAGGCATCTGTAAAAGAGGAAGTAAAGGCAGAACCTAAGAAGGATACAAGACATTCTGAAGAAAGAAACTTTAATAATAAGAATCGTAACTCTTTTAACGACAGAAGAGATAATGGTGAAAGAAAGCCATTTAATAATGATAGAAGAGAGAATAACGATAGAAGAGATAACGACAGAAGAAACCAGAATGGTAACGGTGGTTTCAGACGCGATGATAATCGTGGTGAACGTAACAATAACCGTGGCGGTTTCACACGCGATAACAATCGTGGTGATAATAACCGTGATGGAAGAGATAACCGCGATAACAGAGGCGGTCAGAGACCATTTAACAACGATAGAAACAATGATAGAAGAAACCAGAATAACAATGGCGGTTTCAATCGAGATGGTGGCTTTAATAAAGATGGCGGATTCAACAAGGATGGTCGTGACGGAAGAGACAACCGTGATAACAGAGGCGGTCGTTTTGGCGGCGGTAACTCTAAGCCAAACTTTGAAAGACCTCTTACATTCGAAACTCCTACTATGGAAAAAACAAGTAAGAGAAAGAATGATTATAACAACAAGAATAGTCATAATGATAAAAACCGTAATGACAAGAAATTTAATGATGGTGTACCAACAAAGAAAGACCCTAACAGAAAGGGTGCATTTATCATGCCAAAGCCAGTTGTAAAGGAAGAAGAGCCGGATGATGGAATCAAGACAATCGTAATTCCAGAAACATTAACAATCCGTGACCTGGCAGATAAGATGAAGCAGCCGGCAGCTAACGTAGTTAAGAAATTATTCCTTCAGGGTAAAATGGTTTCTATTAACCAGGAAATTACTTTCGAAGAAGCAGAAGAAATTGCATTGGAATTTAACTGCATCGCAGAAATGGAAGAAAAGGTTGACGTAATCGAAGAATTATTAAAAGAAGCAGAAGAAGCAGAAGAAACATTAGAAAAACGTCCTCCTGTTGTATGTGTAATGGGACACGTTGACCATGGTAAAACTTCCCTTCTTGATGCAA
>CAZRLE010000056.1:0-11875 GCA_964600705.1 uncultured Lachnoclostridium sp.
CTGCACCTGCTTTTGTTAATGAGTTGAATAATGTACTTTTACCTACGTTTGGAAGTCCAACGATTCCTAATTTCATTTTTCTTTCTCCTTTGCCACTAAAGCCTTTATTTAATAGGCTTTTCATAATTTATCAATCTGGTAACGCACCAATTATTTTCATCAAAATAAAGTCACTTGTTTCTCAATGCTATGTACTTCTTAAAAGATAGCACACAACTGGTAGTCATTATAGCATGAATAATTTCAAAAGTAAATTCCTATTCAAAAATCAAATGCATATTAGAATGTCGCTTAAGTGAATTTTTATCTTTTTCTATATATTTCCATGGTAGTAGCATAGTCAGATGTTATATCTCCACGAACAACTGCAACTACTTTTTTCTCACTCATTACGCAGACTCCTTCCAGCTTTTCTGAATGCTCTGGCAATCTTTAAGCTGTCTGTTTCTTCGTAAATACTTTCTTCCTGTCCTCCAAGTGTAATACTTCTGATGTACATACTACGAAGATTATTTGACTCTTTTACATTCTTCATATGAATGTATCGGTTATAAGGATTAACTGTAGAGAACATAATACTCTCTTTATTAAGCATCTCCAAAGCACGAAGATTATGCGAGGTAAAAATCAATTGTCCCTTTGCACTCTTGCCAAATACATCTAACAACTCACCCAGCATATATTCAAAAATTCCGGCATCTAATTCATCAACTACCAAACAAATAGATGGATTGCCAAATGCCTGAATTAAAACATTTAGAACAGACACAATTTTAATGATTCCATCTGACTCCATACGGATTGGAATCGGTTTCTTGTCGCCTCTAATTGACATAAGTTCAACCTTCCACCCCTCATCTCCTGAATCCATTGCCTGCTTTCCATAATCTTTTACCTCAATTCGCATACCTGGAATTATTGTATATAATACAGTATTAATCTGTTCTACAATCTCATCAAGAAGTGCCTTACGTTCAACATCCAGAACAACCGGTTCCATTAATGGCATCGCAAAATCTCCTTTAATTCCTATCTTCTCCCTTTCAACACGAAAAGCCATTGGAAGCAAGAAATTAGCCGAAATCAAACCCGAATGCGAATTTTTAATAACGAACAAATCCTTCCATGCAAATTCAAACAATGCACGAATCACATTGGCATAATGTCTAAATTCACTCTTGCTCTTCTTAAAGAATATTTCCCTACTGTGTTCTCCAAACACATAAGAACAGTTACTCTTCTCTGCCATCTTTTTTGCAACAATAAGGTCTGTCTTAATATCTTTATCTTTACCTACCAGTTCTTCCAGTCTTTTTAATGGTTTAAAAATTGCGTCCGACTCCTCTTTCTGATAATCCATAAAAATATTCTTATTTGTTCGGTCCCCATCCTGATTTATAGCGCAGTTCAAATATTCCCTTTCAATGGTAATACCTTTCTCTCCTTTCATAAGAAAAATATGATATCCCACTTCATATAAGACATTCTCACCAAACACCTTAAATTCAGCATTTACTTCCGCATTTGTCGAATCTGTATCAATATAGTCCAAAATGCTTTGTTCTAATCCTTCTCCAATCATAATACGTTGCAAAAAATAAAGTGCATCAACAATTGCCGTTTTACCTGAACCATTTTGTCCATAAATACCTAATATTTCCGCTCTCCCCCATTCGAGACTTCTCTCATTAGAAAGTGGCATAAAAATAGTACCATTCTTTACATTTTTAATATTTTTTAAGGTTAACGACGATAAACGCACAACAAACTCTCTCATATTCAGCCTCCGAACTTCGAAACATCTCTAATAATCCTAATAAGATTTTAGCATACATACCTAAATAATTCAATCCTATTTTTGTTTTTGGTATTTTTTATTCCTTTTTTCATTTTCCAGCATTTGATATTATACTCTAAACTTCACTTTTTATTCAAAAAAGCCCATATACATACCTCTCTGTATGCACACAGGCTTTAATCTCTTGTCTCAAACACAGCCAAAACTCCACTTTCCAGTGTAATCCTGCCTGTTTCTTCCACTAATTCATTGCTGACACCAAGACTGTCTCCTTTTAGATAATCCCGATTTGTCACATCATATTTAAACCCACGAAGTGTCACTGCTTTCACATCTCCGCCAAAGGGCAGAAGTGACAGGTAAGGTCCATATAATTCCGTTTTCTTAAGTTCTAATTCTCTGTTAATCAAGTATATCTTATTATTCTTATCCAAAATATAAGCCTTTACTCCACAGGACAAAGGCTTTAATAAAAGATGTATATTGGCAAGGGTATGGTCTAAACGACTGCCTGTTGCACCAAGAAGCACAATTTCTTCTGCACCTTCTTCCAGCGCAAGGGAAATAGCTATCTGAGTGTCGGTTGCATCTTTTACTGGATTATATTCTTTTAAGATAGTCTGACGCTTTCCTTCGACAATTTCCTTGCGGTATTTATCTACCAAGGAAGCATCTGCTGTATCAAAATCACCCACCAGATAGTCAATGGAAATTCCTGCTATATCTGCCACATGAAGTCCGCCATCTACACAGATAACTTTTGATACAACATGCTCTCTTATATATTCTTCTAAAAACTCCTGGGTAAGGATTCCACCGGTAATGATTAGATAACGGTTACGGTCACTCACTATTTGTCACCTTGTCTCTCTTTCGCAAGCTGTATTCTCTGCTGTTGGAAAATATATCTTGCAAGGTTCTTATCTGTTTTGGAAAAAGCACAGCCATAGAACTGTTTGTATCTGCCCCATATCTGTTCTACTTCTCTGATTATAGTTCCTTCACAAGTTAAAAATCCAAATTCTGTTAAGAAACGTACTCGAATACGGTCTCCTAATTTCATAAAGATTGGGGAATGGAAACCAATTCCACTTTCACTGATATCTTTTACTACAACATTCACGGAAGACTTCTCAATACCAATTGCAACCAATTCCTTAGCTGGTGCATCCATATCAAAATCATCCATATCTATCTTACTGTCACTGCTGATAGGCGAATATCTCGTAATCTCCATTGCAGTCATAATCTGTATTCTGTAGGTATCTCTTCGGTTAAAGCTTTCTGCTTCCCGAAAGCTTTCCAAAAGGTGCACCTGATATCCGTCTAATGTAGAAAGGCATACCTTCACACCCGAAAACTTCCACATTCTTTCATTTTCTTTATAGACTACTTCTATATAATCAGATGGTTTAAATGCAAACACTCTTGAACCTGACGCGATCAATGAAATGTATGCTTTCCCCGGTGCTGTTTCTTCTACTTTACTTACCAGACGATAGCGGTACTCATCCCTTGTTACAAATACCTCTACGCCTTTACTAACCTTCATATCTTGTAAGTGCATTCGATAAAACCTCCTTAAAAGATTTTACTTATACTTTGTATTATACCATCTCCTGACTATTAACACAAAGGTATTTCACATTTTTTGTTAAGAAAATATCTTTTATCGATATTTCTTCTTATCCTTTAATTCTTCATACATTAGCACATAATTATCGTAACGTGCCTGGCTTATCTGCCCATTCTTTAGCGCTTCCTTTACGCCACAACCTGGTTCATTAATATGAACACAGCCTGAAAAACGGCACTCCTCTTCATACTGATGAAATTCTGAAAAATATTCCTTTAATTCTTCTTTTTCCATATTGTCAATATACAATGAGCTAAAGCCCGGTGTATCCATAATATAGCTGCTTCCATCAATAAAGAAAAGCTCTGAATGTCTGGTTGTGTGCTTTCCACGCTGAATTTTCTCACTAATGCTTCCCGTCTCCATATTAGCGTCCGGCTGTATCAGGTTAATCAGCGAAGATTTACCAACACCGGATGGTCCTGCAAGCACTGTAGTCTTATCCTTTAAAAGATTCTTGATTCCTTCTACACCCTTTTCTAAAAGTGCACTGGTAAAAAGTACTTTATAGCCACATCCTTCATAGATGTGTCTTAGCTTCTCAATCACCGCTTCCGATGCTTCATCCATCTTATTAAAGCACACTATGGTCTCAATATCCTGTTTTTCCATGCTAATCAAAAAACGGTCTAATAAATTGAGATTAGGCTCTGGCTTTGCCGCAGCAAAAATAACCAGTGCCTGGTCTACGTTGGAAACGGCTGGTCTAATCAGCTCATTCTTTCTTTCTAATATTTCCTCAATATTCCCGGTTCTTTTCTCTTCATCCAGAACCTTCATCTCAACATTATCGCCCACCAAAGGTTTTAATTTCTCTTTTCGGAAAATTCCTTTTGCTTTACATTCATACACCAGATTGTCTGGCGTATGAATGTAATAAAATCCTGCAATTCCTTTTACTATCTTTCCCTGCATTACTGAGTCACCTTTTGGAAGGAAATGGAATAAGTTCCAATCTTGGAATTATTACAATACATTGTAATCTCTCCGATAGATTCGCTTATACCTTCAATGTTAGAAACATTCAATGGGAAATCTGCATAAGTACAAACCTCTTTGTATACTTCCCAGCTCTTTCCATCCTGTGTTAAAACAAGACTAATTGTACCTTCTTCATCTTCAAACATAAATGGATTATCACTAATTGTGATACTTCCATAGTATACATAAGATGCTTCTGGTCCATCACTTAATACAAATGTAATCTCTGTTCCTTCTTCTACCTGAACACCATAGCTGTGGCTCTGTTCCACAACCTGACCTGCCGGAAGATCACTATTCTTAGTACCACTTACACTTCCTGTTAATCCGGCTTCCTTTAAAGCCTTCATAGCCTGTTCTTCTGTCATTCCTGTAAGTTTAGGTACTGTTCCAAGCTTTGTTTCTGCTCCTTTACTAAGGTATACAATTACCGTCGCATCAATACTTACCGGAGAACCTTCCGCAGGTACTGTTCTTGTTACAAGACCTTCTTCTACAGTGTCACTATATTCTTCTTCAAATGATGTAATTGTAAGCTTTCTTTCTGCAAATGCTGCTTCTGCTTCTTCCTTTGTCTTACCACCTACAATTGGAACTGAAGTACTTTCCGAACCTGTACTGATTGTAAGAACAACAGTGTCACCTTCTTTTAAGATGACATCTCTATCTACATTCTGTTCACATACAAGACCTTCGTCATACTTATCTGATGCAGCTCCTACGAACTCAACCTTAAGACCAATCTCAAGTAATGCAGCTTCTGCTTCTTCCATAGTACGACCAACCACATAAATCATTGGAACTTCTTTTACATCGCTATTTTCTACTTCCTGCTCTATCTCCTGCTGACTGTCATTTCCCTGATTGCCCTTTCCAAGGTTATCAAAAACTCCAAAGAATCTGCCAAGTAAGAATAAAATAATCAAAATGAGAATAATTGCAGTTGCAATACCACCGCCAATCATTAACTTCTCAAGCTTTGGATCTACCTCTCCATCCTCTTCTTCTTCTTCTGTTACCGGCTCTGGAACAACTCTTTTCACTGGTCTGTTTACAGGTCTGCTCTCTACTGCCTTCTTGCTGGCACCACTGCGGATTGCATTGATTTCACCTTCTGTAAACTGTACGGTTGGAGAATCATCTACCACTGCACTTGCAAGCTTGACAAAAGCACCATCTGGTTCTGTCAGTGACTTCTTCAAATCTTCAATCAAGGCTTCTGCATTCAAGTATCTTCTTTCAGCCCTTTTCTGCATACATTTCTGTACAATACGTTCGAGACTGACCGGTACTTCCGGATTCAGAGTTCTCACACTCTTTGGTTCCTCCTGAATATGGGAAAGCGCCACTGTTACCGTGTTTTCCCCAGAAAATGGTACCTGTCCGGTTAACATCTCATAAAGGGTTACACCTAAAGAATAGATGTCGCTCTTCTCATCACTGTATCCACCCCTTGCCTGCTCTGGAGAAATGTAATACACTGAGCCCATTGCATTTGAAGTAATGGTATTGGATGTTGTCGCCTTTGCAATACCAAAATCTGTTACCTTTACTTTTCCTTCCTTGGAGATAATAATATTCTGTGGCTTAATGTCACGATGAATAATATGATTATCATGAGCTGCTTCCATACCTCTTGCAATCTGAATTGCAATACCTGTAGCCTCTTTAACCTCCAAGTGTCCCTTCTTTTCGATGAAATTCTTTAAGGTAATACCTTCTACTAATTCCATTACGATATAGTGAAGGTCTTCATCTTCACCTACATCATATACATTTACGATATTCGGATGGGATAATCCGGCAGCAGACTGGGCCTCTGCTCTGAATTTGTCCACAAACTTATCGTCCTCACTAAATTCTGTCTTTAAAATCTTAATTGCAACAAATCGATTCAAACGATGACATTTTGCTTTATACACATCTGCCATTCCACCTGTGCCGATTTTGTCAATTATTTCATATCTCTCACTAATAAACATTCCTGGCTTTACCATATCTCACCTCTCCTTTATACCTGAACTAAAACAACTGAAATATTATCTTTTCCACCATTGTCATTGGCTTTTTTAACTAACTTGGCTGCTGCTTTCTCTACATCTTCTTCGTAATAATTTACTATGTATTGCATTTCTCCATCTTCAATCATATTACTGAGACCATCGGAACAAAGTAAAATCTTATCCCCAGGTTTTAGCTGTACTTCAAAGTAATCTGCAACTACTACCTTTGCTGTTCCAACCGCTCTTGTAATTACATTCTTATTGGGATGAAATCTCACCTCATTACGGTCAAGTTCTCCATTTTTTACCATTTCTTCTACTAAAGAATGATCTTCTGTAATCTGTCGGATTTCTTCCTCGTCGACAACATAAAGTCTTGAGTCTCCTACATTTGCCACATATAATACATTATTATTCATAACCACTGCAGCTACCAATGTAGTTCCCATTCCCTCTAAATCACTGTTGCCTGCTGCATCTTCATATATACGCATATTTGCGGCTGCTATTGCCTCTTCCAAAACACCAATTTGTGTCTTTAATGTACTGTTAGCCACGCTCTCAAGGAGAGTCTTCACACAGACTCTGGAAGCGTAATCTCCAGCCTTATGTCCACCCATGCCGTCCGCAACAATGAAAAGATTCGGGAAATTACCTACTGCATTCTCAGACGCAAACACATAATCCTGATTCATATGTCTTTTCATTCCAATATCTGTGATAGAAAATGCTTTCATGGATTCCCGCCTCCTTTTCTATTGTTTATTATCATCCATATAGCTTTTTCTAAGCTGTCCACAGGCAGCATCAATATCACTACCCATCTCTCTTCTAATTGTACAATTTATATGATTTTTTTCAAGTATAAATTTAAATTTTTGAATATACTTATCCTCTGAATGAGTATAATTTCTCTCCTTTATCGGATTCACCGGTATAAGATTTACATGGCAGTTCATTCCCTTAATTCTGGTAATCAGCTCGGCTGCGTTCTCTTCACTGTCATTTACACCCTGTACCAGGCTGTATTCAAAAGTAATTCTTCTTCCTGTCTGGTCATAATAATAACGGCAGGCATCCAGCACTTCTTCCATTTTGTACTTATTGGCTACCGGCATTAACTCCTTGCGAATGATATCATTTGGTGCATGAAGAGAAATCGCCAATGTAATCTGCAATTTCTCATCTGCAAGCTTCTTAATCATATCTACCAGACCACAGGTTGATACCGTGATATTTCTCTGGCTGATATTAAGTCCCTTGTCATCACTTAACATTTTAAGAAACTTAACCAGATTATCGTAATTGTCTAAAGGTTCGCCTGTTCCCATAACTACTACATTGGAAACACGTTCTCCTGTAATTCTTTGAATCTCATAAATCTGTGCAAGCATCTCACCTGCAGAAAGATTACGCTCTAATCCTCCCAGTGTTGACGCACAGAAACGGCAACCCATACGGCATCCTACCTGTGAAGAAATACATACACTATTGCCGTGCTTATATTTCATAAGAACGCTCTCAATTACTCTGTCATCCTGCAGTTTAAATAAAAACTTACTGGTTTCATCGGAGGGAGAGGTTCTTCTGTCCACCATTAAAAGAGGCATTAACTCATATTCTGCCGCCAGTTTTTCTCTGAAATCCTTAGAAAGGTTTGTCATTTCATCAAAAGAAACTGCCAGCTTCTTATGAATCCACTCATATACCTGTTTGCTTCGAAATGCTTTCTCTCCAAGTAATTTGATTTCTTCCGAAAGCTCTTCGAAGCTGAAAGATTTAATATCTTTTTTACTCATACTCTTCTCCATATCGTTTCCATTGCTTCTGCTCCATACCTAATCTGGAACAGAACTTATTTTTCCTACTGCATCTTACGAAAACGTGATACGAAAAATCCATCACATTTATGTTTACCTGGGAACAACTGCAGATATCCATCTTTCGTTGTATCCTCATGTAAAGCTTCTGGCAGATAATCATCCAAGCTTTCTGCCTCAAAATCCAAATTGTCAAGAATCCAATTACGGTTGTCTAAGTTCTCTACTGCATTTACTGTACAGGTACTGTAAATCAGAACTCCGCCCGGCTTTACATACTGGCTTACCACTGCAAGAATTTCTCTTTGAAGCTTACCAAGACTCTCTACATCCTCTGGCTTTGTTTTATATTTAATGTCTGCTTTCTTACCAATCACTCCTAATCCGGAGCATGGTAAATCAGCTATTACAATATCTGCTTTTCCGATATCATCTTTACACAGTTCCAGGGCATCCTGTACCTGTGCTGTTACATTAGAAAGACCTAATCGCTCTACATTTTCCTCAATAAGAGCAACCTTATACTCTGTCAAATCTCTGGAAATCACATTGCCGGTTTCCTTTAACAATTCTGCACAGTGAGTTGTTTTCCCACCCGGTGCTGCACAAACATCAATGATAACATCATTCTCTTTAATGCCTGCTGCCTGTGCAATGAGCATAGAGCTTTCATCCTGTACCTGAAAAAGACCTTCTCTAAAAGCTGCTACACGATTCAGATAATTATAATCCTTTATCTTCAACGCGTAAGGAAGATATTCCCCTGCTTCTACTGTAATGCCTTCCTCTACAAGCTTTTCCTTCAACTCATCTACCGTTAATCTGCCTGTATTGCAGCGAATCGTTGTGGTCTTGGCTTCCATAAAGCGTTTTAGTGCCTCTTCCACTTCCTCTAATGAATACTCTTTAAGCCACAAGTCAACAATCCATTCCGGACAGGAATACATAACTTCCAGATATTTCTTTGGCTCTTTCTGCTTATCCGGGAATACCAGACTTTCTTTGTTACGGCTCACATTACGAAGTACACCATTTACAAATCCCTTTAGGCTGACAAATCCTTTTCTCTGTGCAAGCTTTACACTTTCGTTACAAGCTGCACTGTCCGGCACCTGATTCATATATAAAATCTGATAGACACCCATTCGCAAAATATTGCGGATAGGTGCCTTCATTTTCTTTACTTTTACTTTAGAAAAACTGTCAATGATGTAATCAAGCTGTATACAACGTTCTACACAACCTTCTGAAAGCCTTGATAAAAAGGCTCTGTCCTGCTTTTCTAAATACTGATATTTCATTAAAGTGTTATGAATAACCACATTGCTGTAATTATCCTGCTCCAGTACCTCCATAAGAATCCCAAGTACCAGTTCTCTTATGTTAATTGTTTTTTCCTCTTTTGCGGATTTAGTCACGGTCCCTGCGTCCTCCAAATAAAATAATAAGTCTTAATAACTGTAAAATAGCACTTGCTGCTGCCGCCACATAAGTAAGCGCAGCCGCACCTAATACTTTCTTTGTATGCTTTAATTCTTCCTCGTAAAGAATCCCAGAGTCTCCTAAAATCTGTACCGCACGGTTGGAAGCATTAAATTCTACCGGAAGAGTAACCAGCTGAAATGCTACTGCCGCACAGAACATAATAATTCCAAGCTGAATCAAAAAGCTTCCGGAACCGCCAAATACTAACCCAAGCATAATGAGCGGCCAGCTAATCTGAGAACCAAAATTAGCAACCGGTACAATCGTACTACGAAGTCTTAGTGGCACATACCCTGTTGCATGCTGAATGGCATGTCCGCATTCATGTGCGGCAACACCTACTGCCGCTACCGAAGTCTGTCCGTATACTGAATCTGACAGGCGAAGTACCTTATTCTTTGGATCATAATGGTCTGTTAAATTCCCACTGATTCGTTCAATACGGACGTCGCTAATTCCTGCTGCCCTAAGAATCCTCTCTGCTGCCATTGCTCCTGTGTATCCGGAACGGCTCTGCACTCTGGAATAACGATTAAAGGTTGATTTTACTTTGGCTGATGCTAACATAGAAATCGCCACACCAATCAACACTAAAATATATGTTGGATCAAAATAATAACCATAATATGGCATATCACATTCCTCCTATCAAAAACAAAATATTACTCATTTTATTGATAAAAATACTATATTTATTCTCCAAGCAAGGTTCCGGTTAAAACCTCAAATCCTCTTAAAAAGGCTCCTGTTTCCATACGTTTCTTGCCTTCTAACTGTACTTCCTTAAGGGCAAGTGCACCTTCCCCTGTCTTTACAACCAAGGCGTCCTTTGTAACCTCTACTACTTCTCCACACTGACCTTCCCACTGTCCTTCTACCACATCAGCATCCCATATCTTTAAAGTTTTGCCGTTTAATGAAGTATAAGCACTTGGCCATGGATTTAAACCACGAATTAAACGTTCAATTTCTACTGCAGGTTTGGTAAAATCAATGTTCCCTAATGCTTTATCTAACATTTTGATGTAGCTTGCTTCTTCATCATTTTGCTTTTCTCCAACAAGTGTTCCTGCTTCTGCCATTTTTAATGCTTCTAAAATCAATGGTCCACCCATAACTGCAAGCTTATCATGAAGACTTCCACCTGTCTCTTTGGCATCTAATACAATTTCTTCTTTGAGATACATATCACCTGTATCAATTCCTACATCCATCTGCATAATGGTAACTCCGGATTTTTCTTCTCCGTTGATAACTGCCCACTGAATTGGCGCAGAACCACGAAGCTTTGGAAGTAAGGACGCATGCACGTTGATACATCCATACTTTGGAAGCTCTAATATCTCCTTCGATAAAATCTGACCAAATGCAATTACAACAATCGCATCCGGATTCAACTCTTTTAATACTTCCACAAATTCCGGATTTTTTACTTTAACCGGCTGGTAAACCGGAATATCATACTCTAATGCCTTTTCCTTTACTGGAGTAAACTGTACTGCCTTACCTCTTCCCTTTGCTTTATCAGGCTGTGTAATAACTCCAATCACTTCATGCTCTGAATCAATTAAACTCTGCAAAGTTGGCACGGAAAATTCCGGTGTCCCCATAAATAAAACTCTCATCGTATTCCTCCTCTAAAACGTTATCTTCTCAGAAAACTTATAGTTTTATTCTTCTTCATCATCCTGTAATTCACTGTTATCGTAAAGCTTTCCTTCTACCTTTTCTACATAAAGGTGTCCGTTTAAATGGTCGATTTCGTGACAGAACGCTCTTGCAAGTAAGCCTTCTCCTTCATACACTACTTCTTCCATATCTTCATTGAGAGCCTTTACTTTTACAACGTTTGGTCTTGTAACCACACCAGACTTGCCTGGCACACTAAGACATCCTTCATATCCTGTCTGTTCACCGGATTCTTCAATAATTTCCGGATTAATTAAGATAATTGGCTCTTCTCCTTCTGGTGAAACATCAATAACTACAATTCTCTTAAGAATTCCAACCTGTGGAGCCGCAAGACCTACTCCATTGGCTTCATACATGGTTTCTAACATATCATCAATTAAAACCTGTGTTCTTTCATTCATTTCCTTTACTACTTTACATTCCTTATTGAGGACTGGGTCACCCATTTCTCTGATATTAC
>CAZRLE010000057.1:0-11199 GCA_964600705.1 uncultured Lachnoclostridium sp.
ATTCTTCTTCTGTTTCACCTGGGAAACCTACAATAATATCGGTTGTTAAGGATAAATCCGGCATTGCAGTTCTTAACTTTTCAACCAGTTCAAGGTATCTTTCCTTATCATAACGACGATTCATTTCCTTTAAAACCTTACTGCTTCCAGACTGTAATGGAAGATGGAAATGTCTGCAAATCTTCTTAGAATTCTTCATAACCTCAATCAATTCATCGGATAAATCCTTTGGATGAGAAGTCATGAAACGGATTCTCTCAAGCCCTTCTACCTTTTCAACCTCTTTCAAAAGTTCTGCAAATGTCATTGGTTCTTCAAGAGTTTTACCATAAGAGTTTACATTCTGACCAAGAAGCATAATTTCTACAACTCCATCTGCAACCAAATCCTTGATTTCAGCAATAATATCCTTCGGACTACGGCTTCTTTCACGGCCTCTTACATAAGGTACAATACAGTAGCTACAGAAATTGTTGCAGCCAAACATAATATTAACTCCGGCTTTAAAGCCAAACTTTCTCTCATTTGGAAGGTCTTCTACGATTTCTGCTGTACCTTCCCAAAGGTCAATAATCATTCTGTCAGAGTCAAAGGAGTTATATAAAAGCTCTGCAAATTTAAAGATATTATGTGTTCCAAAGATAATATCTACAAAACGATAGCTCTTTTTCAGTTTCTCTACCACAGTTGGCTCCTGCATCATACAGCCACATAAAGCAATCTTCATGTGTGGATTACGCTCTTTATTCTTCTTTAACTGACCAAGTCTTCCATATACTCTAAGGTTAGCATTTTCACGAACAGTACATGTGTTATAAATGATAAAGTCAGCCTTTTCATCTTCAATCATTTCATAACCAACCATTTCTAAAATACCAACGATTTTCTCAGAATCGCGGGCATTCATCTGACACCCAAAGGTGTTAACACAAGCAGTTGGTGTACGACCTAATTCTTCTTTTAACGCAGTTACCTTCTCTCTTGCTTTTGCAATAAAATAATACTGTCTTTCCGGGTCATACAAAGGAGCTTCCCCTGTAATATCTATTTTATCAATGATATCTTTAAGTAATTCCTGATTCATTCTTTGTCTCCTGTCTATTGTAATTAAAACTATTCTCCATTGTTCTTAATGACAATACTGCCAAATACATTTTTAACGCTATATATTATAAAGTACATGCTATAAAAGGTCAAATCATTTTTGTCAAAATAAGTGGTGTTGGAAGGATTTCCATAAAGGTTTCACTTAAAAGCTTTGATGATAACGGAAATGTCTCCCACTCTTCTGTGGTTTCAATGGTAAAACACGGATTTTTTCGTATCTCAGAAAAATAATGTACCGTATTTCCTCCCCTGTCTCCTTTCGCTATTTCCTGTTTTGGCTCCTCGATGCTATAATGACTTACTCTAGCCAGCATTTCCGCAATCCTTCTCTGATTCTGATTATATTCCTCATCCATAGCAGAACGATAATAGAATACACTTTTCCCTCGAGAATGATAGTCAATATATGCCTGTGCCGGTGTACAGTTCATCACTCGCATAAGTGCTCTTGTTTCCCTTTCACTTGCCGGATAATCAAATACACTCTTTGGTCGCCAGTGAACCGATGGGAAATTGCGGTTTAAGTCTACATTTCGGCTGTTCCCTTTCCACTTATAACGGCTTGTATTCCTTGCAATCTCGTATCCGTCCGGATTCACCAACGGAATCATATAAAAACTGTATTCCGAAAACAGCTTACGCATATTCATCCCACAAACCGTTGCCCCATACTGAAAGCCTCTTGCATAGGTTTCAATCATAGCAAGCATAACAGTTGTATTGATAGTTTCTCTTCCGTGCACCCCAGCCGTAAACAATAATATTTTCTTTCCATTACCTAAAACAAGCATAGGAATCCTTCTGTTACAGTAAGTCTTTCCTATGCTTCTAATATGTATCAACCCTGTATACAACCTTTCAAATTGATGAATACATTCCATTACTTCCTCATAGGAATAAATATGACTAAAGTCCACATGAGGATGATTACTCAAATAATTCATAAAATACCTTCCCCTGCATCATACATTTTAGTAGTTCTATATACAGTATATGCAGGAGAAAAGAAATTTATGTTATCTCATTCCAAAGGGTAAATCCCAGAATCAAAATACCGCCCACCACCTGCCACAGTGTCATGGATTCTCCCAAAATCGTAACAGAAATCAACACTGCAACCAATGGGTCTATGTAACTTAAAATTGCGGCTTTCTGTCCTGGCAATTCTTTTAAAGACGAAAAATACATACAATAGGTTACACCTGTATGAATCAATCCAACAATAAGAAGATTCACCCAGCCTACACCGTTCATCTTCCCTAATGTCACTCCGCTTGTCAACATCACATAAGGGAGCAAGGTAACAATGGCTGCAAGAAACTGGAGAAATGTTCTGTGAATGCCTTCTACATTTTTAATAAACTTGTTTAAAAGAATTACAGTTGCATAGAATACAGCTGCACCTAATCCAAATAAAATACCTACAAAATTATTACTGCCACCTAAATCGCCAATTCCTGTAATCAACACAAGTCCAAGGGTAGACATGACAAAACAAATAACCTGCTTGCCTGTCAGTTTTTCCTTAAAAAGAAATGGGCAGACAACAGTAACGATAACTGGTGCAAAATAGTAGCTTAATGTGGCAACGGATACAGTGGTGTATTTATAAGCTTCAAACAAAAGAATCCAGTTGATTCCCATTGCAACACCAGATGCAAGAAGTAACGGAACTTCTTTTTTGATATTTGCAAATGGTATCTTTTGCTTAGTGGCTACTAAAAAAGTTCCTATTAAAGCCGCTGCCAAAACAGCTCGATACAAGGCTAATTCTCCAGAAGAAACTGGAATATTTCTCACAAAGATGCCTAAAGTACCAAATATTGCCATAGAAGCAATCAGCATCAAACGTGGATTCTTAAACTTTTCCATACCATATCCCTCGCAATCACTTAAAACTCTAATGAAAAACTCTATTAATGTCCCATTTTACGTTTCTTTGCGGCTACATCTGCTAAATCTACTACACTTCCGTCTGGCTTTACTACAGATACGTTATCTAACTGGCTTCTTAAATTATTACGAACAGATGCAATATACATCCCTCTTAATTCTGCCTGTTCCTGTTTTTCTTCTTCTGTAAGGCCTTCTCCTTTTGACTTGTGGTATAACTCGTTAATTCTTGCAATTACTTTATCCATTTCCATAATTCTATAAAACTCCTTTTATCTACTTTCTAGTATATTTTTATTTTCTTATTGGATGGATGCTGTATAACATCTATCATCCGATAACCTTCATTAAGCCTTAAAAAGCGTTCCTACCGCTTTTCCCTCCATAATTCTACCAATATTACGGATGTCTTGCCCATTGGCAATAATCATGTCACAGCCTGCGCCTGTTGCTATCTTTGCCGCAGAAATCTTAGTCGCCATACCGCCGGTTCCAAGACCACTTGCAGTATCTTTTCCCATGCTCTCTAAATCCGCATCAATAGTTTCTACCACTTCAATAAACTTAGCATCTGGATTCTTGTGTGGGTCATCGGTGTAAAGTCCATCAATGTCAGACATCAAAATTAAAAGGTCTGCTTTTACCAATGCCGCAACAATTGCGGAAAGTGTGTCATTATCGCCAAATTCAATTTCTTCTGTTGATACGGTATCATTCTCATTTACAATTGGAATTACTCCCATTTCCAACAGTTCTTCAAAAGTATTCTGTGCATTGATACGACTATTTTCATGGTCCATTGTATACTTAGTGAGCAATACCTGTGATGTTATCTGATTATACTCAGCAAATAACTTCTGATACACCATCATAAGTCTTGCCTGCCCTACAGAAGCACAAGCCTGACGAAGGGAAAGCTTTGCTGGTCTTCCCTGAATCCCCAATGCCTCTCTTCCTACTCCAATGGCACCAGAGGAAACAACGATTACATCTTTCCCCTGATTATTTAAATCAGTCAAAATGCGTACTAACTTTTCCATCTTCTGTAAATCCAGACTTCCTGTGCTTGCATGTGTCAGTGTTGTGGTTCCAAGCTTTACAACAATACGCTTCTTATCCTTAATCTGTTCTCTTATATTACTCAATTCTATCATTCCTTTTATCTTTTGTTAAGCCTTATATACATTGGCAATGGCTTCGTATACTTTCACACCATCCATGGCTGCAGAGGTAATTCCACCTGCATATCCGGCGCCTTCGCCACAAGGGTAAAGTCCTTTCACATTGCTTTCTAACCCTTCTGCCTCTCGGATAATACGAAGTGGCGATGAAGTTCTTGTCTCTACACCAAGAAGAATGGCTTCTTCATTGGCAAAACCTTTTATTTTCTTATCAAAATCTTCAATTCCCTCTATCAAGGTCTCACAAACATACTCTGGAAGACATTCATGGAGGTTTGCTAACGTATAGCTTCCCTTAGTATTGGGAGTAATGCTGCCTAACTGTTCAGACATTTGATTTTTCTTAAAATCTCCAAAGGTCTGAACCGGAATCAGTCCCTTTCCGCATTGGTAAGCAAGAGCTTCCCATTTACGCTGGAATTCCACACCAACAAGGGGATGTATCGCTGCATTTCCTTCTGATATATTTGACAAAGCTGTTTCTATACCCGTCTCTGCCACAAAATCCTCCGGTGTTACCGATACAATTAATGCACTATTGGCATTTTTCTCATCTCTGGCATAATTACTCATACCATTTACCGCCAGACGTTCCGGCTCTGAAGATGCATTTACTACAAAGCCACCTGGGCACATACAGAAAGAATATACACTTCTTCCATTGGATGCCTGATATGTCACCTTATAGTCAGCCGAAGGAAGTAAATGTGCACTTTCCCCATACTGATTATGATTCACCATCTCTTGTGGATGTTCCATACGAACCCCGATGGCAAATGCTTTTGGCTCCATCTTGAAGCCCCTGTCATAAATCATCTGGAAAGTATCTCTTGCACTGTGTCCAATGGCAAGTACCGCAACCTGACACTCAATTCTTTCTGTTCCATTGACTTCTAAACCTGTCAAATGACCATTTTCTATATAAATATCCGTTACCTGTGCCCCAAATCGCACCTGACCGCCAAGCGCAATAATCTCCTTACGGATATTTTTTACAACATCTCGTAAATTGTCTGTTCCAATATGGGGTTTATTCTTATAAATAATCTCAGCAGGAGCACCATATTTGACTAAATCTGCCAATACCTTGTGATTACGCCCAATTGGGTCTTTCACCAAGGTATTCAGCTTACCATCGGAAAAGGTGCCAGCTCCGCCCTCTCCAAACTGTACATTAGAGTCTGGCTTTAGCTCATTGGTTTTCCAGAAATGATTTACTGTCTTAACACGCTTATCTATTTCCTCGCCACGTTCTAATACGATAGGACCATATCCTGCCCTTGCAAGCTCTAAGGCCGCAAACATACCTGCAGGACCAAACCCTATTACAACTGGTGGATTAGAAAGCTTCTTATCTCCCATCGGATGAAACTGATATTTTTCCTTTGGTGCAGCAGAAAGATTGCCCTTCTTCTTGCCATTTAACAATTTCTTTTCATTAGAAACTCCGGCATCAATTACATAGCTATATTGAATTTTGTCTTTCTTACGCGCATCCAAAGAGCGTTTCACCAAACGCACTTCAAAAAGTGCATCCTCCTTAATTCCAAGACTTTTGCAGATGTATGGTCGCAATACTGCAATTTCTTCTTCCATCGTAAGATTTCTTGGAATTTTCGTAATATCTATTTTTAATTGTGGAATTCGTATCATACAAAGTTCCTTTCCTAGTCTATTACTCCTGTTTATCTAGCTGCGGCACATCCGGCAAGATATCCTGTTGCCCATGCCCACTGCAGGTTATAACCGCCACAGATGCCATCAACATCTAATAATTCACCTGTCAGATAAAGACCTTCTACCTTCTTTGCTTCCATAGTATCGTGATAAACCTCTTTAAGACTGACACCACCAGCTGTCACCTGTGCGTTTTCAAAACCATTGGTATCTATAATAGCACAAGTAAATTCCTTTATGCAATGGCAAAATACCTGAAGCTCTTCTTCTCCAAGCTCTTCTGCCTTCTTATTTTTGTCAATTTGGGCTTTTTTCAAAAGTACAGCTGTCAATTTACTGTCTAACAGACCATTAAATAAAGTTCCAGCTGTCTTATAGCCATTAGTAGTACAAAGACTCTTGCAAAACGCCCACAACTCTTCCATAGAAAACTCCGGTAAAAAGTCAAGCTTTGTTAATACCTTTTTCCCTTCTCCTAAGGCTTCTGCTGCGAAACGGCTCAACTGAAATACAGGAATACCGGAAATCCCATAAGATACAAGCTGAAGCTCGCCCTTTTCCTTATAACATATCTCTCCTGCACATCCATCTTCTACACAAAGTGTAATCTCTGCCTTCACGCGAACTCCTGCCAAAGCATTCATATCTTCCTTCGTCTTTAATCCGGTAAGCGCAGGATACAGCTTTGTAACCTCTAATCCAAATGCCTTCGCAAAATCGTAACCGCTTCCATCACTTCCAAGCTTTCCTGCAGCCAGACCTCCGGTTGCAAGAATAAGCTTTGGCGCTCTATATGTATAAGTCTCTGTGGATACAAGAAACTCCCCAGCCTGCTTTTCTACTCCTACAATATGTTCCCTGCACTTAATCTTTACCTTAAGGTGCTCAAGCTCCAGTCTCATTGCCTCAATCATGGAAGCTGCCTGCTCGGAAAACGGATAAAAATAACCATTCTTTTCTTTTGGATAGATGCCAAGTCCCTTAAAAAAAGAAATGGTATCTTCTACTCCAAACTGACTTAATATCTGTTCCATTGTCTCTTTCTCCTGCCCACGATAGCAATCCATATTTTGGAGACGATTGGTATAATTACACTTTCCATTTCCAGTAGCAGAAAGCTTTCTTCCAAGCTTTTCGTTATGTTCCAGTATCGTCACGTTTAATTGCTTTCCATCCTGCACTCCCTGACGTGCACAGGCAATGGCAGCAGTCATACCGGCTGCGCCACCACCAATTATAATCACATCTGTTTTCCCTGCCATAATAAGCCTCACTTTTACATCATTTCTTATCCTAACTAGAGTAATTCTCTAGTATTCCATACAATTCTTCCTTATCTTTAATATAGTAACCAGCTTTCAATTTCTGCTTCTCTTCCTTGGAGAGATTAGTTGTCAAAATCCCTGTATATTCATAAATTCTTACCAAATCACTAAAAAACACAACAATCTCCTCGCCTTCCGCTTTCATAAAAAACTCGTACTCAATACGGTTGCTGTCATAGCTCTTACGAAGCACAAGCTCATTCTCTCCAAAGGCAACCAGCTCATAGGCTACCATACCGCGATTCTTTTCCTTCTCTGGCATTTCTTCTACAAATGCCTCCAGATACATAAGCACTTCTTCCCTTGTAAAGCCATAGAAAGACGGCTTAATATCTGCCACCTGTACCTTTATTGCCTGATTTTGCAAGTCATGAATTTCTAGTACACACCGGGTATTCTCGGAAATTCTCTCTACCCTGTTTGTATCTACTTGTACCACTTCTGCTGAAAAATCACTGTATTCCTCATTGGAAGCTATCCTACCTTCCTGTGATGCTTCATTTTGCTGCAAATACTTTAATGACAGTCTAAAGCTTCCCCAATATACTAAAGACAATACTACAACGAACAGACCAGCTCCTAAAAGATAAGCCGTGGTTTTCCTTTTCATCGTCTGACTCCTTCTTCTAATAATGATACTAGATAGCAGAAAGCCAGACTTTAGTCCAACTTTCCACTATCCAGTATGTAGTATTGCCAATATTTACTTCTTTATTCGGCTGTTTCGCCTGTAAACACAACCTTATCTGTTCTGTTATTTGGGAATACAGCTATAAATGTCTTTCCTGCATTCACCTTTAAAATCTCACCATCTGCACCATAGTAATGCATCTTGCCAGTTGATTCATTCTTCTGCCATGTAATAGGAACTGCCTTTCCATTGGAAATATAGTAGCCCTCTCCACTGGAATTTTCTATATCCATGGTCTGGTAACCATTCTTATCAATATCCCATTCCTTTACGAACTGAACAATAATATTCTTAAATTTGAGCTGTTCCCCTGTATTAGCATCCACATGGGCTCCACCAAACTGATAACGTCCATAAAGCTTTGTCTCTTGATCATACTCAAAATATGGTGTTGTATAGCTTGAAAATCCAAGCTCTACCTTATTGGCAGCCTGTCCATCTTTAAGCTCAGTATCTTCTTCATAGAAGGTATAATGATTTTCCCAGTCTTCCTTACGTTCTGTACGATATCCCTTCTTTTCTGTACCTGCCATAATACTGTCATAGCTTGCAAATACATTGTGAGGTTCTTTAATAGACTTATCTCTGTAAAAAGCAACCGGTTCAATGGCACCTTCTAACCCGCTGATATTATCTAAACCCAGTTCCTTAATTTTCTGAGTCGCATACTTTGTCTCACCATAATGAACAAAAATGGCATCGTATTCGTCTGCAATACTTGCATAATAATGTCTTGCGCTACGGATTGAACCGATTCTTTCCGAACTAAACTCTTCAAACACAGCCAAAAGACGGGTAATACCGCCTTCTGCAAGCGCTTCATACATAACCGAAGCCTCAGAAATACCACTCTGCGGATTAACAAACTTAATGTTGTTAATCATAAATGCATAAGGGCGAAGATTTGCTTTCTCCTCATCCATCCAAAGCCCTGTAATCTTACTCTGTGCCTGTCCTTCATGCGTATCAACCGGTTCCTCTTCTTCAACCTTCTCTATCTGCTGTTCAGTTACATCCACCGGCTGTGTTGCTTCATATTCAACCTCTTCCGGCTCTTTTTCACCACCACAGCCCCCTAACAGCATCATTGTAAGCACCAATACCATAAATAATAAACTATGTTTTCTACCTCTCATTGTAAACCTCCATATTTAAGCCATTCGGCTATTCTCTTGTAATCCCCAGTTCTTTCAAGATTTCTCTTTGTTTGTCTTCCATAACAAGACGCTCTTCATCTTCCATGTGATCATAACCACATAAATGAAGCATACTGTGGGCGGTCAGAAACGCAACCTCACGCTCCATGGAATGATTGTACTCCTCCGCCTGTTCCTTTGCCTTCTCCAAAGAAATCATAATATCTCCCAGAATCAGTTCCCCGGTTTCCGGATTAAAATATTCCATGTAATCCTCCAGTTCATCGAACTGAGATGGTGCCTCGTAGTCAATCATTGGAAAAGATAACACATCCGTAGGTCTGTCGATGTTTCGAAATTCCTTGTTGACCTGATGAATCTCTTCATCCCCTGTGAGTACCACATTGACTTCTGCTTCATAAGGGCACTTCTCGTAATCCAAAGCTGCCACAACCACCTTTTCAATCAGTTCCTTGTAGCTTTCCCCATATTCATAGCCCTCATCACATTCAAAATGAATTGTCATAGTTACCTCCTTCTTCCAGCCATCCGTTTAACAGGATAAGCCACTTCTATTATTTGTTCATATAAATACCAATATAATAATTCTTTAATTTCTTATATTCTAAAATCGTAATACCCGATTCATCTAAAGAACCTTTATCAAAGCGAATGTCAAATATATTCTCAACCATCTTACTAAGTGGCTGTTCCTTATATTCCTTACCTTCTGCCAATGCCTTTTTCTTCTCTTTGGCAAGATATGTAACCGTAGAAACCACACTTTCTGACAGCATAACAATGGCAGCTTCCTTTGATTTTGGTTTCTCCGTCTTCGCATTATGCTGTTTTAGTACGTCAATGACTTCCTGTGGAAAATGACGTTCCTCCAACAGCTTAACTCCACCTGTAATGTAATCCCTGCTAACCAGTCTGCCAATTTCATGATACAAGCCGCCAGCCTTAGCTATTTTCTCATTACATCCAAGAATTACCGCACCATTGGCAGCTAATTCCGCAACTTTTTTGGAATGCAAATACAGGCTTGGTGATTTTTCCTTTAACAGTTGTAACAATTCATAGTTCTCATCTAAAATCGTATCATAGACAGCTTCCTTTGGTTCTACCTGCTCGATTTCCATTTGTCTTAATTCTTTCTTCTCATCTGTCTCTTTCTTTTCCTCTTCCAAAAGCTTAAGCACACTTGCCGGTTTGATACTCTTGATATTCAAAAGCACGTACATTACCAGCATAACTATTAAAGAAGAGGCTACTGAATAAGCGGTATTTTCATTAAGTGCATCATGAAATACAAAGCTGTTCATAACAAACAGGAAAATCACATTACAAGACAGGACAATACTCATTACATAGACTGCTGTAGACGCCTTATACAAATATTTTCCCAAAAAGCAGATAATTGCTCCTAGGATAAAATAGAACAACATTCTCTCAAGGCTGTGTTCGTTTAGCCCACAATACAAATATGCCAGAATAAACTGCATGCCTATCCCAAGGTATTCATTCACCATAATGCCTATTAGTGCACTGCCTATAAACCACAGATTATATATCGGATATTTTATAGAGACTACAATCAGAACCAAACTGCAGCTATACCCGGCTATCATCCACATATTGCCACTTCGGGTAAAAATATCATTCCATTTGGATATACTGACTCCTGTAAAAATGATAAACAAAAGCATAGCCGTAAGCCCATAGGTTTTAATAAATTCTGTATATTCAATTCCATATAATATATTGACAGCAACGGCTGATACTATTGTTACTCCCACAATAAAAAACATCAGCCAGTCCATTCGCTGCGTTTTCTTTTCGTCTAGTAATTCTTCTCCCATTAAAAAGTCCTCTATCGTTTATTATAGTTACGATTTTTCTTTTCTGTATTCTTATCTTTGTTCTTATGTTCTCTGTTCTGCTTTGCTTCATAGACATCATAAGCTTTTACAATCTTCTGTACAAGAGGATGTCTTACAACGTCCTGATTGGTCAGATATGAGAATCCAATATCATCAAGGTTACCAAGTACCTTAATCGCCTGTTCGAGCCCTGAATGTGTTCCTGATGGCAAATCCTTCTGTGTTAAGTCACCAGTTACTACTACCTTAGAACCAAAACCGATACGGGTTAAAAACATCTTCATCTGTGCCGGTGTGGTGTTTTGT
>CAZRLE010000058.1:0-9746 GCA_964600705.1 uncultured Lachnoclostridium sp.
GGACCAAAAGGAATCGGCTTTCTTTACATCAAGGACAAAGTAAAAGTAAAGCCAATTATTTATGGTGGGGAACAGCAGAAAGGAATGCGTTCCGGAACAGAAAATGTACCGGGAATTGCAGGAATGGGACAGGCTGTTAAAGAAATTTATACAAACCATGAGGAAACAGTGGAAAAGCTTTATGAGTTAAAGCGTTATTTCGTGGAAGAAGTAAGTAAGATAGATGAAGTAAAGGTAAATGGACTGGAAGGGCTTGGGATAAAAGATACAGCACCACATGTTATTAGTGTAAGCTTTGCTGGTATTCGAAGTGAAGTACTTCTTCACAGTCTGGCAGAAAAGGGAGTGTATGTATCAGCAGGTTCCGCATGTGCATCCAATCATCCACAGATTAGTGGAACATTAAAGGCAATTGGCGTGCGAAATGACCTGTTGGATAGCACACTACGATTCAGCTTATCTGTTTTTACAACTAAAGAAGAACTGGATTACGCACTGGAAGCCTTAAAAGAAATTCTTCCAATGCTCAGAAGATATAGAAGATACTAAAAACAGCCATATGAAGCAGGAAAATAAGTTTTATGGCGCAACGAAAAAGAAAGGGAAAAAATATGTTTAAAGCATTTTTAATTAAGTACGGAGAAATCGGAATTAAAGGTAAAAACAGATACATCTTTGAAAATGCCTTAAGAGACCAGATTAAGTTTGCATTAAAGGATGTAGAAGGTGAATTTGAAGTAATTAAGGAACAGGGTAGAATTTATATCGAAGCATTAACTGCTTTTGATTACGAAGAAACGGTTGAAGCATTAAAGAGAGTATTTGGTATTGTATCTATCTGTCCTACTGTAATTGTAGACAGTACAGAGTGGGATGACATTACCAAAGCAGCCATTGATTACATGAAAAATGTATATGGAGATAAGGAACTTACTTTCAAGGTATTAGCAAAACGTTCTGATAAGCAGTATCCACTTACATCCCCAGAAATTTGCGTGGAAATGGGTGGCGTGTTATTAGATAATTTCTCTAATTTATCAGTAGACGTTCATAATCCAGATCTTTACCTGAATATTGAAGTAAGAAAGAAAACTTACATTTATTCACAGAACATTCCGGGACCAGGTGGTATGCCGGTTGGAACGAATGGAAAGGCAATGCTTTTATTATCCGGCGGTATCGACAGTCCGGTAGCAGGTTATATGATTGCAAAACGTGGTGTAAGCCTTGAAGCAACTTATTTCCATGCGCCACCATACACAAGTGAAAGAGCAAAACAGAAGGTAGTAGACCTTGCGAAATTAGTTGCAAAATATGCAGGTCCTATTAAGCTTCATGTTGTAAACTTTACAGACATTCAGCTTTATATCTATGATAAATGTCCACATGATGAATTAACTATCATTATGAGAAGATACATGATGAAGATTGCACAGACAATCGCGGAACAGGATGGCTGTCTTGGTCTGATTACAGGTGAAAGTATTGGACAGGTTGCAAGCCAGACAATGCACAGTCTTGCAGCAACCAACGATGTATGTACAATGCCTGTATACCGTCCGGTAATTGGCTTTGATAAACAGGATATCGTTGATATTGCAGAAAAGATTAACACATACGAAACATCCATTCTTCCATTTGAAGATTGTTGTACTATTTTCGTTGCAAAGCATCCGGTTACAAAACCAAACTTAAAAGTAATTCGTCGTTCTGAACAGAATTTGGAAGAAAAGATTGATGAATTAATGGAAACAGCTCTGAGTACAGTAGAAACTATTTTGGTAGATTAAGAAAAAATAAAAGGGAGTGTATTACACTCCCTTAAATAAACAAATAGAAATTATTCTGCAATTATGTATTCTTTTAATGCTTCAAGAATTTCATCGGTGTGATTTGTACTATGAATGGTCAAATCAATTGGTTTGGATAAGTCTAAACTAAAGATTCCCATGATAGACTTGGCATCAATGACATAACGTCCGGATACTAAATCAAAATCAGAATCAAATTTAGTAACAGTATTAACGAATGCTTTTACTGTATCAATAGAATTTAAAGAAATTTTAACTGTTTTCATCGTTATATAACCTCCTAATATACTATATATGGTATGATTGTTTATTACCTTTTATTATCTTTTATAGTAATATACTAACGTTTCAGGGAGTAAAAGTCAATATTTAAAGTGGAAAGGAATTATTATGAGTCACCTTTGCGAACAGAGTGAAAGAAAAGGAAAAGTTGCGTTTTTAACATTGGGATGTAAGGTGAATTCCTATGAAACCAACGCTATGGAACAGCTTTTTGTGGAAGCAGGTTATGAACTCACAGAGTTTCATAATAAGGCAGATATTTATGTTATCAATACTTGTACTGTCACAAATATGGCAGACAGAAAATCCAGACAGATGCTTCATAGAGCAAAGAAATTGAATCCGGAAGCTGTAATTGTAGCAGCAGGCTGTTATGTACAGGCTTCGCCGGAAGAAGCAAAGAAAGATGAAGCAATTGATATTATTGTAGGAAATAACCAGAAAAAAGAAATTGTTTCTGTTGTGGAAGAATATAGAAAAGAAAGACAGAATACAGAGGAAAGTATGGAGTGTGCTGCATTGGTTGATATGATGGAACCACAGGAATACGAAGAATTATCCATTGTAAACGCAGGAGAAAAAACAAGAGCCTATATTAAGATTCAGGATGGCTGTAACCAGTTTTGCTCCTATTGTATCATTCCTTATGTAAGAGGAAGAATTAGAAGCCGTAGTGAAGAAGAAATTATTTCAGAGGTTAAGAGACTGGCAGAAAGCGGATATCAGGAAGTGGTACTGACAGGAATCCATTTGTCTTCTTATGGTGTGGATTTACAGGGAGAAAAGAATTTTGTATTGTTGGAAGGGAAGCCGCTTCTTTCCATTATCCATAAAGTAAGTGAAGTGGAAGGAATTAAACGTATTCGTCTTGGATCTTTGGAACCACGAATTGTAACAGAAAGCTTTACAAAAGAACTGGCGTCCATAGAGAAGGTGTGTCCTCATTTCCATTTATCCTTACAGAGTGGTTGTGATGAAACACTCAAACGAATGAATCGTAAATATAGTTCAGCAGAATATAAAGCAGGATGTGATATTTTACGTAAATATTTCGAGAATCCAGCTATTACAACAGATGTAATTGTGGGATTTCCAGAAGAAACAGAAGAAGAATTTGCAGTAACAAAGGCATTTTTGGAAGAAATTGCTTTTAGTGATGTACACATTTTCAAGTATTCCATGCGTAAGGGAACTGTAGCAGCCAAGAATAAAAATCAGGTAGCGGAAACCGTAAAACACGAAAGAAGCAACCAGTTAATTGAACTTGGAAAGAAAATGCAGTCTGCTTATGAAGAAAGCTTTATTGGCCGTGAAACACTTGTTTTGGTGGAGGAAAAGGTGACTATAAAAGGTGCAGAATATTATGTGGGACATAATGAACGATATGTGAGATTAGCCCTTCCGGTAAAAGCAGACACCAAAGATTTGCATAACCAGATTATTGTAGTTAAGGTCATTGGAAATGCTGCAGAAAATGTGTTATTATGCGAGCAGATATAGGTAGAAAATAGGCGGAAATGACGATTCGCTCCGTTATTTGTAAATACATTTAGACTTGCTATTTTGTGTGGATTATATTAAGATAGGAATAGTATAGTTGTACGGAAAATTATTAAGGAAGTGAAAAAAATGCAGGAAATTAACAATACACAATATTTTGAAGTGCCAAAGGAACAGGAAATGGAAGTAAGAGAAATTCTCGCTTCTGTGTACCAGTCATTGACAGAGAAGGGATATAATCCTGTGAACCAGATTGTAGGGTATGTTATGTCAGGAGACCCTACATACATTACAAGTTACAATGGAGCAAGAAGCTTAATTGTAAAAGCAGATCGTGATGAGATTATTGAAGAATTATTAAAGGATTACATCGAAAATAACTTAAAGTAAAAGAGGATTAAGAGCAGCAGATACCAAAGGAAGATGAGTTTATAAAAACAAGGTCTTTTGGAGAATTTGGCTGTGGAGGAAGCAGATTGAGAATTATGGGATTAGACTACGGTTCTGTTACCGTTGGTGTTGCCATTAGCGATGAACTTTTATTGACAGCACAGGGAATTGAAGTAATCCGTAGAAAAGAAGAAAATAAATTAAGACACACCCTTCAAAGAATTGAGGAACTAATTAAGGAATATCAGGTAGAATTGATTGTTTTGGGATATCCTAAAAATATGAATAATACCATTGGAGAGCGTGCCTTAAAGTCAGAAGAATTTGCAAAGACGCTGGAAAGAAGAACAGGATTAGAAGTTGTGTTATGGGATGAGCGTTTGACAACGGTATCTGCCCATAATGCCATGATCGAAGGGAACGTGAGAAGAGAAGACAGAAGTAAGGTTGTTGATAAAGTGGCAGCCGTGTTTATATTGCAGGGATATCTGGATATGAGAAGCAGACAGTAAAAGGTTTCGTAGATTCAGGGTATGGTCTGTGGGAAGTATAGTCGTATTATTTGTGGAGGCAGATTATGGAAGAAAGAATTATTTTTACAACAGACGATGGAGAAGAAGTAGCATTTTACATCGTAGAAGAGACAACATTGGCAGGAGTGAACTACCTTTTAGTAGCAGAAGCAGATGATTCAGATGAAGAGGAAGCGGCAGCGCTGATTCTGAAAGAAGTAAAGGGTGAAGACGGAGAAGAAGCCGTATATGAACTTGTAGAAGATGATACAATTTTAGAAGCAGTGTCTAAAGTTTTTGCTGAGCTGTTAGATGATGTTGAACTTGAAATGTAGAGTGTAGTTTTGTTCAGTACAAAGTAAGATAAAGGTTCGTGAAAATATAAGAGTATGGGAGAGGGCGATGGTTATGTATATAAGCATCTTCCTTTAACGTGCAAGCTATTACAATTTTTTGGAGGTGTAATTACTTGAAAAAAGAAGTGACGGGAAATGAGACTATAAAGATTATACCATTAGGCGGTTTAGAGCAGATTGGGATGAACATTACAGCATTTGAATATGGAGACAGTATTGTTGTTGTTGACTGTGGATTATCCTTTCCGGAGGATGGGATGCTGGGGATTGATTTAGTTATTCCGGATGTTTCTTATTTAAAAGAAAATGCAGACAAGGTAAAGGGATTTGTTATTACACATGGTCATGAAGACCATATTGGTTCCCTGCCTTATGTATTAAAGGATATTAATGTTCCAATTTATGCTACAAAGCTTACAATGGGAATTATTGAAAATAAATTAAAAGAACACAATTTAATGAAAACAACCAAGAGAAAAGTAATCAAATATGGACAGTCTATCAATCTGGGTGAGTTCCGTATTGAATTTATTCGAACAAACCACAGTATTGCAGATGCAGCAGCACTTGCAATCTATTCACCTGCGGGAATTATTGTTCATACAGGGGACTTTAAGGTGGATTTCACACCAGTATTTGGAGATACCATTGATTTACAGCGTTTTGGTGAACTTGGTAAAAAAGGTGTTTTGGCTTTGATGTGTGACAGTACTAATGTTATGAAGCCGGGCTATACTATGTCAGAGAAAACAGTAGGAAAGACCTTTGATAATATTTTTGCAGAAAACAGCAAAAATCGTATTATTGTTGCAACTTTTGCATCCAATGTAGACCGTGTTCGTCAGATTATCAATTCGGCTCAGAAATATGGCCGCAAGGTAGTTGTAGAAGGACGCAGTATGGTTAATATTATCACAACCGCCAGTGAACTTGGATATCTGGATATACCAGACAACATTCTCATTGATATTGAGCAGATGAAGAATTATACCGATGAACAGCTGGTAGTGATTACAACAGGAAGTCAGGGAGAGGCTATGGCAGCTCTTTCCAGAATGGCTGCTTCGATTCACAGAAAGATTTCTATTAAGCCGGGAGATACTGTAATTTTTAGTTCTACTCCAATTCCGGGTAACGAAAAATCAGTATCTAAGGTTATCAATGAACTGGCAATGAAGGGAGCTAAGGTCGTTTTCCAGGATACACATGTATCTGGTCATGCCTGTCAGGAAGAAATTAAGCTGATTTATGCTTTGACAAAGCCGAAATATGCAATTCCAATTCATGGAGAATACAGACATTTAATGACCCATGCAGAATTAGCAGAAGGCATGGGATTGGATAAAGAAAATATTTTTATTTTATCCTCTGGGGATGTATTAGAGCTTTCAGGAGAATGCGGTAAGGTCGTTGGTAAGGTTCCTGCAAATGGAATTTTAGTAGATGGTCTTGGAGTTGGTGATGTAGGAAATATTGTACTCCGTGACAGACAGCATTTATCTGAAAACGGCTTGATTATCATTGTTGTTACATTAGAAAAATATAGTAATCAGATACTTGCAGGTCCGGATATTGTATCCCGAGGTTTTGTCTATGTGAGAGAATCAGAAAATCTTATGGATGAAGCAAGATATGTTGTAAATGACGCACTTGAAAGATGTCTCTATAATGGTGTATCAGATTGGGGTAAAATTAAAAATGAAATCAAGGATTCCTTAAGTGAACACTTATGGAAGAAAACAAAGAGAAATCCGATGATTCTTCCAATCATTATGGAAGTATAAGGTACGAAGAGGTTAAAAACGTGGAAAGAGTAGTAGATGACGCTTTAGACCTTTTATTAGAGGTATTAAAGCAAAGCACAGAATACAAAGAATATCAAAGATGCCTTGCAGAGGTAAAAAAAGATGAACAACTCTGGCAATCCTTGTCAGAATTCCAGAGACAGCATTTTGTTCTTCATGCAACACCGGATGATAACGTTGCGGAAAAAGAGAGAATTTTATGCAGAGACCATGAAACATTATTGGCACTGCCTACTGTCAGAGAATTTCAGCAGGCAGAGAAGGAGTATTGCAAAGTGGTTCGTAGCATTCAGGATCGTTTTGCAAAGCAGGTAGAGATTGATATTAGCTTTTTGGAGGAATAGGCAGAATGACAGCTGTATCTAAAGACACAAAGAGAAAAATGAAACAATTGGGTGGAATCATTCAGATTATTTTGAATGTGTTATTTTACGTGGTTGTAATTATTGTCATTATGCGTTTTAGTACAGCGGCTTATGAATTGTCCTATCAGATATTTGGTAATGTGACCGTATCGAAAGCACCGGGAGTAGATAAAGAGATTATAATAGAACAGGGCGATTCTACAGTACGGATTGCAACTATGCTCGAGGAAAAGGGCTTAATTGTAAATAAATATTCTTTCCTCATCAGGGCAAAGATTTCAGTTAGTGACAGACATCCGATTATACCAGGAACTTATGAGTTAAATACGTCCATGTCGTATGAAACTATATTAGAGATAATTACCCGGGCAGAGGCAAAAGAAGACGGAGTAGAAGAATGATAACTAATGAAAGAATAGCAGCATATATTGAATCGTTAGAGATAGAACTGCCAGAGTATTTGAGAATAATTGAAAAAGAAGCACTGGCAGATTATGTGCCAATTATTAAGAAACCAACCAGAAGTCTGCTTCGTTTCTTACTTCACCTTTATCGACCAAAGAGAATCTTAGAGGTGGGAACGGCAGTAGGTTTTTCGGCAATTTTAATGAGCGAATATATGCCTGAGGGCTGTACAATTACAACAATTGAGAATTACCCAAAGCGAATTGAAGAAGCGAAGAAGAATATAAAGGCAATGGGGAAAGAAGGAGTGATTACCCTGCTTGAGGGTGACGCAACAGATATTTTACCACAGCTTGCAGGGGAAGGACAGCAGTTTGATATGATTTTTATGGATGCGGCTAAGGGTCAGTATCCACATTTTCTGCCACATATCCTCACAATGCTTCCAAAGGGAGGTTTGCTGATTTCGGATAATGTGCTGCAGGATGGGGATATCGTAGAGTCACGTTATGCAGTAATCAGAAGAAATCGTACCATTCACAGCCGTATGAGAGATTATTTATACCAGCTAACACATATGGAAGGTATGGATACTATTGTGCTGCCAATTGGTGATGGCGTTACCTTAAGTACTAAGTTATAAAGAGTAATGGGAACTGTTGTTTGAGATATATAGAAAGAAGAGATAAATAAATGAGAAAGAAACCAGAATTATTAATCCCTTCCAGCAGTTTGGAAGTGTTAAAAGTTGCGGTAACTTATGGTGCAGATGCAGTATATATCGGTGGAGATATGTATGGACTTCGAGCAAGAGCGAAGAACTTTTCCTTAGAAGATATGGAAGAGGGAATTGAATTTGCCCATGAACATGGAGTTAAGGTCTATGTAACAGCGAATATTACAGCACACAACAGAGATTTGGAAGGTGTTAGAGAGTACTTTACAGAACTTAAAAGAATTAAACCAGATGCGTTGATTATTTCAGACCCGGGGGTATTTGATATCGCAAGGGAAGTGTGCCCGGAGATTGAAGTACACATCAGTACCCAGGCAAATAATGTAAATTATGGAACCTATCGTTTCTGGCACAAAATGGGAGCAACCAGAGTGGTATCTGCCAGAGAACTTTCCATTAAGGAAATTGCTGAAATCCGTAAGAATATTCCAGATGAATTAGAAATCGAAACTTTCATTCATGGAGCAATGTGTATTTCTTATTCCGGAAGATGCTTATTAAGTAATTATTTTACAGGCAGAGATGCAAACTTAGGTGCATGTACACATCCATGCCGTTGGAAATATTATATTATGGAAGAAAACAGACCGGGTGAATATCTTCCGGTAGAAGAAAATGAAAGAGGGACTTATATTTTTAACTCTAAGGACCTTTGCATGATTGAACATATCCCTGACATCGTGGAAGCCGGGATTGACAGCTTAAAGATTGAAGGACGTATGAAGACAGCCCTTTATGTAGCAAGTGTGGCCAGAACCTACCGTGAGGCCATTGACGATTACTTTGAAGACCCGGCACTTTATGAAAGTAAGATTCCTCATTATATGGAAGAGATTTCAAAGTGCACTTACCGTCAGTTTACAACGGGATTCTTCTATGGTCCAACTACTCACGAGACACAGATTTATGATAATAATACCTATGTGAAAGAATATACTTATCTTGGTCTGATTGGCGGCAAGAATGAAGAAGGGCTTTATGGTCTTGAACAAAGAAATAAGTTCTGCGTTGGAGAAACTATCGAAGTAATGAAGCCAAATGGTGAGAACATTATGGCTACAGTAAAACGCATTATGGATGAAGATGGCAATGATATGGAAAGCTGTCCACATCCAAAACAGCAAATCTATATTGATTTGGGAATGGAACTTTCACCATTTGATTTATTAAGAAGAAGTGAGAGAGAAGAATAAAAATTTTCAGAGATGTTTTTTGTAAATGCCCGGAATGAAAGTTTTAAGGAAATATTTCTTGGAAAGGCACGAAAATCAGTACTCTGGCATAAATTGTTAGAAAGCAATTTGTGTCGGGGTACTTTTTTATGAAATCATTTCCAAAACCATTGGAGATTAGGGAGGAAAAAGAATATTTGGAAAAGTGCCGTAAAGGTGATACAGAGGCTAGAAATATTCTGATTGAACGGAATCTTCGTCTAGTGGCACATATAGCAAAGAAGTACGGTAGTGCGGAGAGAGATATGGAAGATTTGATTTCCATAGGAACCATAGGGCTGATTAAAGCAGTAGACAGTTTTGATATTGATAAAGAAATCCGTCTGGCAACATATGCATCCCGCTGTATTGA
>CAZRLE010000058.1:9756-11066 GCA_964600705.1 uncultured Lachnoclostridium sp.
GCTTCTTATGTTTATGAGAAGTAGCAAAAAGCAGTCTAAGGAAGTGTATCTTTATGAGCCGATTGGGAAAGACAAAGAAGGGAATCTGTTGAGTCTTTTGGATATATTAGAAGCGGAAGAACTGGATATTGTGGAAGGTCTTGATTTGGAAGAAAAGGTGAAAGAATTATATTATTATGTGAATCAGGTGTTATCAGGGCGAGAGAAGCAGATTATCCGTTTTCGTTATGGTCTGGGTGGTGGTGAAGAAGTAACCCAAAGAGAGATTGCAAAAGTTTTTGGGATTTCCAGAAGCTATGTGAGCCGGATTGAGAAAAAGGCACTGGAAAAACTTCGTGAATGCTTTGAAAAGAAAGATGTCTCCAATTAAAAATGGGAATGTTTAAAATTTCACAAATTTGTAGTGGATTTTTTTGACGATATATAGTATAATGGTGTCCGGTGATAAAATTTATCTATTAGAAGTGTAAGACACATTATAAAAGAAAAGAGTGGAGGCAGGATAAATGTTCCAGATTGTAAAAAAAGAATATTTAGCAAACAACATTTATTTAATGGATGTTAAGGCTGCCCGTGTAGCAAAAAAATGCTACCCAGGACAGTTTGTTATTGTAAAAATGGATGAAAAGGGAGAAAGAATTCCTTTAACAATCTGTGATTACGACAGAGAAGCAGAAACAGTAACGATCGTATTCCAGGTAGTTGGTGCATCTACACAGGAAATGGCTGAAATGAAAGAAGGAGATTACTTCAGAGATTTCGTTGGACCATTAGGATGTAAATCTGAATTAATTGATGAAGCTCCAGAAGAATTAGCAAAGAAGAGAATTTTATTCGTAGCTGGTGGTGTTGGTACAGCTCCAGTATATCCACAGGTTAAATGGATGAAACAGAACGGATACGACGTAGATGTTATCATCGGTGCAAGAAGCAAAGACTTAATTATCTTAGAAAACGAAATGAAACAGTGGTCTGACAACGTATATGTTGCAACAGATGATGGTACATATGGTTTCAAAGGTAATGTTAACGATAAAATTAAAGATTTAGTAAACAACGAAGGTAAGAAATATGACTTAGTTGTTGCAATCGGACCAGTTATCATGATGAAATTTGTCTGCATCTTAACAAAAGAATTAGGTATCAAGACTATCGTAAGCATGAATCCAATCATGGTTGACGGAACAGGTATGTGTGGAGCATGTCGTTTAGTTGTTGGCGACGAAGTGAAGTTTGCATGTGTAGATGGACCGGAATTCGACGGACATTTAGTTGATTTTGAACAGGCCATGAGAAGACAGGCTCAGTAC
>CAZRLE010000059.1:0-10936 GCA_964600705.1 uncultured Lachnoclostridium sp.
TTGCAATACAAAGTCTTTGTTGCTGACCACCTGAAAGTCCTAATGCACTTTTATTTAATCGGTCTTTCAATTCATCCCAAATTGCTGCACTTCGAAGTGATTTTTCAACAATTACATCTAACTCTGCCTTCGAACGAATTCCATGTGTTCTTGGTCCAAATGCAATATTATCATATACACTCATTGGAAATGGATTTGGCTTTTGGAATACCATACCCACTCTTTTACGAAGAAGGTTTACATCCATATCCCCATATATATCTTCTCCATCCAACTGTACCTTTCCTGTAATTTTACAACCTTCCACCAAATCATTCATACGATTTAATGTCTTTAAAAATGTGGATTTACCACATCCGGAAGGTCCGATAAATGCTGTAATTTTGTTGGCTTCAATCGCCAAATCAAGCCCTTTTAATGCATGAAAATCATCATAAAACAAATTGAGATTTTCTACTTTAAACTTATCCATATATTCCTCACATTCTGTCGTTTTACGACCTATTTCTCCTATCCTTTTGTTATCTTCTTTGCCGCCAGACCAGAAAGCCCGTTAATTGCCATTACAATTACAAGCAGTACGACTGCTGTTGCATAAGCTGCATCCATGTGAAGCCCTTCTCTGGAGAGGGAATACATGTGCACTGCCAACGTTCTTCCTGATGATGTAAAAATATTAGCTGCCACATCTGCAACTGTTCCTGCTGTATAAATAAGCGCCGCAGTTTCCCCTACAATTCGTCCGATTGCCAGAATAACTCCTGATAAAATTCCAGGAATTGCAGAAGGCAGAACAATACGAAACACAGTCCTTAACTTTCCTGCTCCAAGCCCAAAGCTTCCTTCACGATAAGAATCTGGTACTGCAATCAATGCTTCTTCTGTTGTTCGCATTACCGTTGGCAATATCATAATAGATAAAGTCATTGCCCCTGAAAATACAGTATTACCGCATCCCATTGCCATTACAAAAAATAACATTCCAAACAATCCATATACAATAGATGGGATTCCGGATAAGGTTTCTGCTGTAATTCTCACAATCTCTACTATTTTATTCCCTCTTTTAGCATATTCCACTAGATAAATAGCAGAAAATATCCCCACTGGTACTGCAATAAACAGGGCAATTAAAGTCATTATAATGGTGTTGATAATGGCAGGGAGCATGGACGAATTTTCACTGGTATACTCTAATGCAAACAAGTCCATTGACAGATTTGGTACTCCATTTATCAAAATATATCCAATTAAAAATCCAAGAACTGACACTGTAACAACTGCTGAAAATACAACTAACAATAACATGATGAAAGAATCCGGATGCTTTTTATACGAATCCATTTTTTGTTTCCATGTAACCTTGTTAATTGGCGTATGCTCCGCACAACTGCGATTTATTGATTTCATTACTTTGCAGCCCTCCGTTTCAATAAGTTAAAGGATAAATTAATAATCAGAATAAATACAAATAATACTACACCAGTTGCAATCAAAGCTTCTCTATGCAAATCTGCAGCATATCCCATTTCCATTACAATATTGGTAGTCAGAGTACGAACACCTTTCAGTAATCCAGCAGGCATTCTTGCCTGATTGCCTGCTACCATCATAACCGCCATCGTTTCACCAATCGCTCTGCCGATACCGAGCACAACACCTGCCAGTACACCTGATTTTGCTGCCGGCATAACAGCAAAAAACACACTTCTCTCATGAGTTGCCCCAAGTGCCAATGCACCTTCATAATAGCTGTTTGGCACGGCACGGATTGCCGATTCGGATACCCCAATAATTGTTGGAAGAATCATCATCCCAAGAAGTATAGAAGCGGTCAGAATACTCTGTCCATTCCCTCCAAAATTGCTTCTTACAAATGGAACTAACACTACCAGTGCAAAGAAACCATAGATAACCGAAGGAATCCCTGCAAGCAGGTCTACACCTGGCTTTAATACTTTATATAATCTCTTAGGACAGAACTTAGCCATAAAAATTGCCATCAAAATCCCAATAGGTACTCCAATGATAACTGCTCCCAGTGTTACATAAATACTTCCCATAATCATTGGGAAAATCCCAAACAGGTTATTACCAGGTCGCCATTCTTTTCCTAACGCAAAGTCAAAAAATCCAATTTCTGCCATAGCCGGAACACCATTTGCAAATAAGAAAATGCAAATCAGGGTAACTGCTAAGATAGATACGCAGGCAGCAAGTAAAAATACGATTTCCATTCCTTTTTCTACTAAATTTTTCATAAGACACCATTATGCGAAACCCATCCGCTTAAGATAAGTTTCGCCATTCCTTTTTCTTTTCCGATTACTGAACTTCACTCCAGCTTAAAGTTTCGCCAATATAAATGCTCTTAACCTGCTCTGCTGTCAAACCGTTAACTGGATTGTTTAAGTTTGCGATAACCGCAATACCATCTATAGCAATCACTGTGCTTGTAAGACCAGCTTCTACTTCACTATCTTTTAATGCTCTGGATGCCATACCGATGTCACAGAGACCTTCCATTGCAGATGTCATACCAGTAGAAGAATCACTTTCCTGAATTTCAACTTCAGCATTTGTATTTACTGCAAGGTAAGCTTCTTTTAACTTTTCCATAACTGGTGTTACAGAAGAAGAACCTGCTAAAACTACTTTTACGGCTGGATTTGTACCTACAAAAGCTTCACTCTCTACTGCTGCAATGTAACCATTTGCTTCTACAATGGTCTGACCTTCTGCACTAAGAATAAAGTTGATAAAGTCATTTGCCACTTCACTTAAACCATCTTTTGTTGCAATGTTGAATGGTCTTGAAATAGCGTAGCTTCCATTTTTAACATTTTCAGCTGTTGCATCTACACCATCAATCTGAAGTGCCTTTACGGTATCATTTAAAGAACCAAGTGAGATGTAACCAATTGCTGATTCATCACCCGCTACCGATGTCATCATAACTGATGTGCTGTTGGTGATAATTGCTTCTAATGTTGTATAATCTACTTTGTTTCCATTTGCATCTTTTTCTTCCACTCCAAATAACTCGACAAATGCACCTCTTGTTCCAGAACCATCTTCTCTGGAAATCACAGAAATGTCACCATCAAATGCTGTTCCTGTTGCAGAATCATTACTTGCTGTGCCCTCACTGCTGCCACTACATCCTGTTAAAAGACTCATTGTAAGTACCAGACTTAATCCTAAACTCCAAATTTTCTTCATTCTCATGTTATTTCCTCCATTTCTTCTCAGAATCTTCCTCGTCTGAAATTTCTTTTTCTGTTCCCAGGTAACTCAACCTGTTGTACTCATAGTATGATTCCCATGTAAAATCTCAAACCATTTTTCTGTAAATTTACTGTAAATTATATGTAACCCGCATACTCGTCTCATTTCTCTGTTTTTTTCTTCCATTTACTAGTGTTTTCTCATTTTAACTTTCTATTTTTTGTAAAATTTCTAAATTTCGCGTAAAAAAAGAAGCTCGCATTAACAAGCTTCTTTCATTTACCAAATATTAAATTCTCTTACTATAAGTCACGATTAAAAGCTCTACTCCCATCGTTTCATTCATACGCCCTGTTTTGATATCTGCTTCTATGGTTGCACAAGTTTCTAGTGCTTCCTTTAAACGTTCTCCCGTAAAATTCTTAGACTGGGCAACATACTTATTTACTGCAAAGGGTGGAACTGACACCTTCCCCGCAATCACAGAACCATTATAACCGTGTTCTGCCAGTTCCTTCACCTGCAACAAAATATTAAAATGTCTGGTTATGAGAAACAGAATTGATAACGGCTTTTCTCGTAAGGTAAGCAAATCATAATATAACTTTAACGCCATATCCTGATTACCACTGGCAATGGCATCTACCATATTGAATATCTTTCCTGTAATCTGAACCGTACATACCTCTTCCACATCTTCTATGGTAATAATATCCCTGTCCATGGCAAAGCAAATGAGCTTCTCTATCTCATTAGACAATAGATTCATACTGGTTCCAACCTGATTTAAGAAGAAAGATACGGTGTTTTCTGTCACCTTCTTACCCGCCTGCTGAAGCTGGGCTGCTACCCACATCTTTAAATTCTTCTCATCCATTTCGTTCATTTCCGAAACAACACCGATATCCTTTACAGCTTTAAACAAACGGTTACGTTTATCTACTTCCTGCTCTACAAACACAAGCACCGTTGTGTCTGGAAATTCCTTAATAAAATCTGCCAAATCATTCTGACTTTTGAACAAACCGCTGTTTTTAACCATAATCAGCCTGTGGTCTGCAAAGAAAGGAAGTGTCTGTGCACTTTCCACAATCCTCTCCACTTCGATGCCTTTTCCCTCAAAATAGGAATAATTCATCTCATCACCAGAACCGAGAATCCCTTCTTTTAACTTTGCCTGATACGACTTTTTCAGATAATCTTCATTTCCATAAAGAAGATATACTGGCTTATATTGATTTGTCTTAATATGCTCCTTTATGGTCTTCATTACTTATTTCCTCCAAGTCCTAATTTCACTTATCTACACATTTGTAGCTCCAAAAAGCTCTTTGAATACAACTTTTTAGGGCTACTGATATCTTACCTTAGAAAGCGTTTCACGTCAACGACTAACGTTTCCATTTATTAGTTGTCTGCTCCTACCTCTAATTCCTCCAGCATTTCACCACTATTTAAGTCATAGGCACGAATGGTTCCATCATTCAGAAGCATGTAGAAGTTGTCATTGATATAAGTCCCTCTGCCCTCATAGTATCGATAACCATTCTCTTCCGTAGGACTACAATCAACTGTAAATCTTTCCTTAAATCCATTCTCTTTGCCATAAGAATACGCTGCATACTCTCTGACAACCTCATTTTCAAAATGCTCTGCCATAAATCCAATCAGATTCTTACTTACGCTCACTAATACAGAATGGTGGTTGTAAATAGCATCGCTGTATTCATATTCTGTCACCAGCTTATTAGTTTCAGTTACATTGGAAGGGTCGGACACATCAAACATGGAAAGCTTAATACCTTCTGTTCTTCCTGTATTTTCATCTGCTTCATAACCAATTCCAAGCAATAAGTCTTCACCATAAAAATGCAGATATTCAGAGAAACCACTAATCTTAAGTTCACCCAGAATCTTTGGTTGTGTCGGTTCTGAAAAATCAACGGAGAATAATGGGTCCATCTGTCTAAAGGTTACAAAGTATCCGGTATCTCCCATAAATCTTGCAGAGTACACTCTTTCTTCTTCTGCAAGTCCTTCAATAGAACCTGCTATGTTCAGATTCTCATCTAATACATAAACACTGTTGCTTTCTGGCATATATTCCCAGTTATAATAACCAATTTCTTCACCAGATACATCATCAATCACCTTCTCTAATTTGTATGGTGTTACAGTTGTAATCAGACGGAAATATCCCTTATATTCATCCATTGCAAACTGATCTAACATCATACCGTCTACAACAGTTTCACAAACAGCGTCAATCTGCCCTTTTTCATAGGAGAATTTGATAATTCTTGTCTTGTCACACTGAATACCTTCTTTTTCTTCTGCCCACTGGTTATCCAGTACATAGATATTCTTTCCGCTGACATAATAGTAATTGCCCCATGTCACAGCTGCCATTTTATCTGTAAATCCAGTTGGGTTTGCCATATCAATGGACAGCATCATAAGATAACTGGTTGCATCGGATGTTTCCGGAAGATAAAGAGAATCTGCACCAAATAACTCTCCGCCTACCATTGGAATGTAGGCTTCATAATCGTCCTTTGCCTCTGGTCTTCCTGTATCGTATCCGGTAAAGAAATATAAATATCCGTCAGAAATACGGGAAGTCTTATAATTACCCTTAATTGTAAAGGTATGAATTTCACTTGGCTTGCTCCTGTCAGAAACATCATATACATGAACCTTACTAAATGCAGTACTGCCATAATATGGTCCACCCATCATAATATCATTTACCAAAATATCTTCCGTTGCAATTTTCTCTGCTACTTCATCGCTTGTAACTGTTGTTTCTACTGTGGTATCTTCTACCTTGTCTTCCGGCTCTACTGCTTCTTCCGCATAATATTCCACATCTTCTTCTGTCGCAATAATAGTTCCGCCTTTTTCTAATTCAGACCTTGCCCAGAGATTTTCAATGACAACTATCTTATCCTCATGCACATAAAATTCTCGGATATTCTCAAAATCTGTAATTCCGGATACCTTTTTTAATCCACCCAGCGTATCTACAATTTGGATTTCTTCACGATAATTATTCCCATAACTGGACTCTACAATCTGATACAAATATCTTCCGTCATTTTTAATAATATCGCCTTCATCAACAAATTCCACCTGCACATTGGTTTCGCCATAGTCGCCTCTTACATCCTCATTAATTCCATTCATCACAGACTCGCCTATTGCACCTGCCATCATGCTATCCTGCATACTTTCTTCTACAGAATCCTCTGTGACAAAGCCGCCTTCCATCATTGCACTGTCTGTTGTAGTAGTTGTTGTTTCCATTTCTACTGCTTCTTTTTGAATTTCTGAACCGGAACCGGCAGTATAATCAAACACTTTTCCAGGTTCAGGATACATCCATGCCCACTGCTTATTCATAGATTCATAAATCTTGTCATAGATAAGCTCGTCATCTGAAGCCAAAGCATCTGCATTTTCACTCATATCCGCAATTGCACTTTCCGTAACACCTTCATTTTCTCTGTAACTTCCATCTACCCAAAATTTCTTTGCATGAAGACCTGCTGTTACCAAAATCCCAAGACAAGCTGCCGCTGCTAACATTCTGGTCCATCTCTTCATTTTTCTTGACTTTTCCATTTTCACTTTTACTGCCTGTGCTTCTTCTAATTTCATTCGCATATTTTCAGGAAGTAAGCTGTCAGGTACTTCTTCCCCTTCTACTTCCTCTCTTATACAACGTTCTACCATTCTCTTATCTTCATCCGACAATAGTTCTTCAATTACATCTACTTTATCCAAACTGTCTGTATTTGTTAAGTCTATCTTCTTTTTCTTATCTTCCATAAGAAAGCCTCCTTCTCTCTATATCCTGCACGCTCTTTATAGCTTACAACTCAAGCTGTTTCTTCATTTTTCCTAATGCCCTGTGATACTTAGAACGAACTGTACTGTGCTTTAAATTCATCATCTGACCAATTTCTTCACCCTTATAACCACCCAGCACATAGAATGCAACAATCATTCTCTCTTCCTCAGACAAAACACTCATAGCTGCCTGCACCGCCGGTCTGTCCGTATAGTCCGGTTCATGGCTTAATAGCACCTCTTCTCGTGTATTCACAACATTCTCATTCCTATTATCTTCCGATATGGAAACCTCATCCTTTCCATACCATTTCTTCATCCGCTTCTTGCAGGTATTCACCAGTATCCTGATAATCCACCCCCGAAAAGCTTCCCTTTCCCTTAAACTGTTAAAATTCTCATAGGCACTTAAGACCGCATCCCCCACTGCATCCTCTGCCTCTGCCTTATTTCCCATGTAGTAATAGGCAATTCTATATAAATCCTTGTATACTTCGCTGTACAGCTTTATAAATTCATCCACTTTTCTCACCCACCTTTATCATTTCTCTTTTGGTATACCGAACTTAAATCATCACTTGCAGTTATTATCCCATAATCCCTGCCAGCAAACAAGAAACAAATGTCCTGTTATATAATAAGAGTCCATTTGCAGGATTTTTGTTGCAAAGAATTTACTATTTTTAAAAAGCATTTTTATAAATCTTTCTAAAAAGCTCAAAAAAAATAACGCAAGCCAATTCAGCCTGCGTTATTCTCCATTCATTCTAATTTAATTTCGCATGGAATATTTCCTTATGCAATTCCCTTTGCCACTGGTGCAAGTAGTACCTTACCTGTACCACGATATACATTTACAAGACCTTCGCCTGATGCCGCTGAACCAATTAAGGACTTGCCGGAACGTTCTACTGTAAAATCAAGACTTCCACTCCACGCAATTGCCATATTCCCATCTACCTTTAATACATCATTTTCCAATGACACTTCAATCAATTCTTCCTTTGGTGAGAAAGATTCCAGACAAAGAATTCCATTTCCTGTAATTCCAAGGTTAAACAAACCTTCTCCTCCCGCTACTGCAGAAGAAATATTAGCACGTGGTACTGCTTTGTGCTTCAAATTACCATCACATGCAAGGAAAAGTCCGTCATCTAATACAATGGAACCACCCCAGTCTGCTACATCAACTAATAAAATATGCTTATAGGTTGGTTCTAATACTAAAGTTCCATCCCCTGTATATTCTGGTTTGATTGCAGACTCACCAGTTACACTTCCCCTTAATGCCTTACCAAACAAATCTCCTACACCTTTTACACCTGTTGTTGCATTCACATTACCTACTGTCCACTGCATTGCACCTGCCTGTAATGTAATATTAGCTTTGCTTACATCACAAATTACCTGACGCTTTCTTACATTCATTTCATTGCAATAATATGCAAGCATGGCATTGGATGGCATTACACTCAAATCGCGGATATATTCCACTACTTTAAATGGTCCAAGTTCCTCCAATACTCTGATGTCATCGTTGTCTGTAAAATTTTTAATCTGATACATACTTATTCCTCCTTGATTTTTCTATTTTAATAATATGATTTCAACTTAGAAAGTGCTCGCTCCACCTGTGGAATTGCCCTATCTACACCATCTTTGGCCTTGCTTATTTTTGACTGCACCATGGCATCTGCAAGAAAACCATCAAAAAAGAAATCAAAAGCTGACAACAATCCACCAATATCAATCTGTAAATCAAATAATGTATTTACGTCCTGTAATTCTCTCTGGAACACTTTTAAATCGCGATTTGCTTCTGCAATACACTGTTTTGCTTCACTAATTCTTCCATGCTTCATCAAACCAGAAAATGTACCGCCACCAAACATATCAATTAAGCCCCAGTTCCCTGCTTTCTGAAGTTTTTCTCTTGCCACATATAAGCTTCTTAAAGCTCGCTCCCCTGCAATAATTGCTTCTCTAATTTCTTTTAACTCATTTCCCATTTCTTGTCCTCATTCTTTCCCTTACTATAATTGATTCACAAACTTCTCAATCTAACCATTTATAATTAGTTACTTGATATGGTAACACTTGCTCCAGAACTAGCTTCCGTCACACAGTCGATTGTCAAAACAACTGCCAATGCCACTATTTCATCTTCTGGATTTGTAATATCTAATTCATAGCTATCTCCCCAGGTCATCCACTCTTTACTAATAGAAACAATGGTATGACCATTCTTCGTAATCTGATAGTCATGAGCCATGAATGTTCCATCAATTTCCCATCCAAGACAATCTATAGTGTATCTTGGAAAAAGGAACGTAAACTCTTTTCTTATTTCAGCAACCTGATTATTACCACAAAAAACATAGTAACAAGGCAATAAACTCCAAACCTCCTGCTTAATAAATGCAACCTCATTTCCTGCAGAATCATATACATGAAGCTTTTTTCCCCAGCTAAATACTTCGCCTTCAACAAAATATTTGTCATTACCAAATTCATCTTTTACAGAAAACTTATCGCTCCATGAAAATACCTTTTCTTTTATGTATAGTTTCATAATAATACCTCCCACCCGCTAACTTTTTTATTTGTAATCACATTATATCCCAGTTTCACAAAGAAATAAATGGCTACATCCGCGAAATAAATGGGGTTATTTCTCTTTTACAAACATCCCTTTACCTAAATTTTCTATCGCCAAGTCACAGCCTCCTACAACAATAAACCCTCTGATAATGGTATATCCGTTCACTGTATCACCGGTTATCTCCATTAACAAAAACCCTATTGCCATTACAAAGAAACCAACTGTACTTAAGATGTTCTTCTCCTTTTTCTCCCTAGCTTTTCTAAAAACAGGTATATCAACAAGAAATTTAAATAAAAGCCAAACATAAGCTCCATACAACATAAATGTAACCCTCTGGCTCCACGGAAATGAAAGTTCTGGGTGTTGCATGGCAAACGTTACGAATATGCCTGCAATTGTAAATAACACTATACCAATAATAAAAGATGTCTTACTTTTCATATATTCTACGCCACCTTTCTGTTTGTTGTTATTTATTCTACTAATTCATCTGACACAGTAAGCGTAATTACAATACCTGCATTACACTCCATTGCTCTAAAGTCTTCTGTAACATTATAATTTTCCATGCTGCTTGTCTCAGAACCAATCTTCATCCAAATCGGTGTTTCCTCATTTATTATAAGCTTTGTTTCTCCTTCTACCTTTGAACCAATCACCGCCACAGACTCATCAAAAGTAGTATTTAAATTAGGAGAAGTATATTTCATATGACCACTTTCATCTATAGAATACAGTTCATAACTATTCTCAGTTAATCTGATTGCTATTCGTTTCTCTCGTTCCTCTACTGGACCATAAGTTTTTCCACTTTCTTCCCATACACCATCACGATACACCCATACAGTTATTATTTCAGATTTTACAGTTTCATCAAGAACAATATCAAAAAACTGCACTTCATCATCAAATAAATCTAATACCTCTCGAGTTTCCTCTGTAAACTCACTTGGTTTAATATACATTCCCTTCTGCTCTACCTTTTCACAGGCAGTTAACGATAATACGAATAACATTACAACTAGAATACTCACACATCTACGTAAATTCTTCATACACTTACACACCTCTTTTGCCAAATTAGATACCTCCATCTTCATTCCTCCTCACATTAACCTCACTAAAATTCCAAACTATCTGCATTAAGCAGAAAATATTTCATTCCCATGATTACAAAACCTTCCTCATTTCTCCAAGGCTTTTTTGTTCCATTTACTATAACAATCTTCTTGAATGAATCTGGAATATTCC
>CAZRLE010000060.1:0-10707 GCA_964600705.1 uncultured Lachnoclostridium sp.
CATGTCTGCTTTGATAAGAGGTTCGTTTAAGCTTGCTTCTAATTCTGCAACATAACCGGTAGCTTCGATAATTTCATTGATTAAATCTTCCAAAGAATAATCTGGATTATTTAATTTACCTTTTAATACTTCAATTAAGCCTACAAAACCTTGGATTTTTGAAACACCCCTGCCAATACCAGGAATATTTGCAGCCTGAAAAAGTGCTTTGTAAAAACTTATATTGTTCTGAATAGCATACTCTGTAACACGGTCAATGGTAGTAAGACCAATACCGCGGCGTGGTACGTTAATAATACGTTTGACAGCAATATCATCCAGACCATTGTCGATGGTTTTTAAATAAGCAAGTAAATCCTTGATTTCTTTACGGGCATAGAAGTTTACAGCACCGACAATCTTGTAAGGAATATTTTTGCGAACCAGTTTTTCTTCAAAGATTCGGGATTGCGCATTGGTACGGTAAAGAATGGCACATTCATTATAGTTGATGCCCTCATTCTGTGTTTTGTCTGCAATATCTCCTACAATAGAATCAGCTTCTTCATACTCATTTTCAAACTGGGTATAGTAGATTGGTTCGCCTTCTTCGTTATCTGTCCAAAGGGATTTAGATTTACGCTCTGTATTATTCTGAATGACTTCATTGGCAGCCTTTAAAATATTCTTAGTAGAGCGGTAGTTTTGTTCAAGTTTAATCACTCTGGTATCAGGATACTGCTTTTCAAAGTTCAGAATGTTGTAAATATTAGCACCTCGGAACTTATAAATAGACTGGTCATCGTCACCTACTACACAAAGATTATGCTCTGTTTCACCATATTCATTTACAGTAGAGGCAAGAAGGCTGATAAGCTTAAACTGAGCCGTGTTGGTATCCTGATATTCGTCTACCATAATGTATTTGAAACGATTCTGGTAATACTGTAGAATATCCGGATTGGATTCAAACAATTCAATGGTTTTAAAAATCAAATCATCAAAATCCAATGCATTATTAGCTTTCAAACGCTTCTGGTATTCCATATAAACCTTGGCATAGCGTTCTTCGTTGAGGTTACCTTGTGCATTGCGCATAAATGCTTCGGGTGTAATTAATTCATCCTTAGCATTGGAAATAACCGAAAGAAGAGTACGTTCTTTTACAAATTTCGTATCAATATTAAGATATTTGCAGATGTCTTTCATAAGTGTTTTCTGGTCATCTGCATCGTAAATAGTAAAGCTTCGGTCATAGCCGATGGCTTCAATATATCTTCTTAAAATGCGTACACAGGTAGAATGGAAGGTGCTGACCCAGATATTTTCTGAACCATAACCAACAATGTTATCTACACGTTCACGCATTTCTTTGGCTGCCTTGTTGGTAAAGGTAATAGCAAGGATATTCCAAGGGTTGACATCACATTCGTCAATTAGATAAGCAATACGATGTGTCAAAACTCTTGTTTTACCAGAACCTGCACCCGCTAAAATAAGAAGCGGTCCTTTGTTGTGCTTGACAGCCGCTTCTTGTTCTTTATTTAATCCATTTAAAATATCCATAATTAGTCCTTTTTCTTTTTGGCAGTTCCGCTAATGCCGGAAACTGACTTATCAATTAATTTTTCAATAATAATACGTTTTACATAAACATCAAAGCCTAACATACAGATGAAAGAGAAAGTCTGTAAGAATTCAGCGTCTTCTTCATTGCTGGCTTCCGGAAAAGTAAGTTTTGCTTTGTTGAATTTGCGTATAATGTCCTTAGTAAAGGAATCACGCTGCTCATACTCTAATTGAAAGATTGTCTTATAGATATCTTCCAGAGTAATTCCTTCTTCCTGTTTATAAAAACGCTCATTCAAAGGCTCCATAATTGTCTGTATATCATTGATGGAAATGATATTCTTCAGATAATAAATGAAGATTAAAAGATACATATGTTCTTTGGAATATTTCTTCTTCTCAGGTGGTGGAAGAAGATTATTCTTAGTATAGTTGTTAATCATTGTTTTGGTTAACAGCTTATCATCAGGATAACGTTTGGAACCTTGTAAATGTTCATCCATAAAGGTCGTAACCTGATCCATGTATAAATCAATATTTGGTATTTCTTCTGGTCTGATATAGTCCAGACTTTGCAGACTTCGGAGTATCTGCATTACATAATCGTCATTAGAGACACCCATTACAATCACCTCAAGATAGATTATATAGTATTTAAAACTATATGACAAGAAGTTTGTTGGAGAAAAATGAATATTTAGACTAGGAAATAGAATAAAAAAATACCCACATGAAATAATAAAATCATGTGGGGTGAAAAAATCAATATATAATGTGGTCTAAATGTTATTCTTCGTCTGAGGCATCCACAGAACGCATTCTCTTAAATACCATGTCATAACCATCGTTACCATAATTTAAAGAACGGTTAACACGACTGATGGTAGCAGTAGAAGCACCTGTCTTTTCTGCAATTTCTAAATATGTTTTTTGTTCTCTTAACATTTTAGCAACCTCAAAGCGCTGAGACAGAGATAATAATTCATTGATTGTACAGACATCTTCAAAAAATGTATAGCACTCCTCTGGGGTTTCTAAACTTAAAATGGCCTCGAATAAATGGTCTACCGCAGGGGTTTTAATTTTCTTATTCATTAGAATCTCTCCTTGTGTATAAAACAATATAGTAATATATTTTATAAATACAATAACCGCTTCCTACATTTTAATATAATAAAGTTATAAAGTAAAGGGGGAATTAACGATTTCTTCTGGAAGCAAGATAATCCTTAAAACGTTCCACAGAAGTATTAAGAATCAGCTCTTCTGGGAAATTAACCTCTTTCAGTACTTTATCTGCATAAGTAAAGTCGCCTATGTCATAGCAGACATGGGAGTCCGTTCCAAGAGAAACAGGGACCTGATATTCCTTGCAAAGTTCAAGATAAACCAAAGCATTTTCATAGGCGTTTTCACGGAAAGCATCAGGTTTAAGTGAACTGTTATTGAGCTCTAAGGCAATTCCATGGTGTTTGGCAGCTTCTACAAGGCGAGGGTAATCCACAGGTATTCTGCCATCATCAGGATGTCCAAGAATATCAATGTAGGGATTTTCCATAGCATGAAGGTAGGCTGCAGTATTTTCTTTGGCAGTGCCAATTTTGTAGCAAGGACCATGAAGGCTTGCTATACGAAGACCAAGCTTGGAAAGAAGGGCATCGTCTAAATCTACATGTCCTTCGTAATCAAGGATATTTAATTCAACACCTAAAAGAAGTTCAATTCCTAAATCTTTTCCATTGTATACCTTTAGATTATCAAAGTAAAAACGGTGGCAAGTGCCTGGCATATTTGGTGCATGGTCAGTAATTGCCAAAAGTGAAAGTCCTTTTTCTTTTGCAAATTCTACCATTTCGTGAATCGTGCTGTAGGCATGTCCACTTGCTATAGTATGTGTATGGGTATCTAAACAATATTTTAACATATCATCTAAGCCTTTCTTATTCATTATATTGATTATAATATTATCTTAGTTAAGTAACCATCACACCTAGTGTATCAATTGTGAACGAAAATGGCAATGGGATATTTATAAGAATAGCAAAAATAAACAAAGCATGTCGTTGTTGTTAAAAATTCCTTGCAAGTGCGGGAAAACTATATTAAAGTAGTAGGGGAATGTAAAAAAAATGTAAAGACATACTTAGGAGGAATCATGGCTACAGAGATTATTCTTGGATTAATGGGAGGCCTTGGACTGTTCCTTTACGGAATGGAAATGATGAGCAAAGGTCTTGAGAAGGTAGCGGGGGCTAAGATGCGAAGCATTTTAGCAGCATGTACAAAAAATCAGTTTATTGGGTTAGTAGTAGGTATGCTGGTGACGGCTGTTATTCAGTCATCCAGTGCAACAACTGTATTGGTAGTAAGCTTCGTAAATGCAAGGCTTATGACACTGACAGAAGCAGTTGGTATTATTCTTGGTGCCAATATCGGTACAACGATTACAGGTCAGTTAGTTGCGTTGAATCTGACAGAGATTGCACCAGTCTTTGTTATGGCTGGCGTATGTATGATTATGTTTTCAAAGAATCCTACCATTAACAAAGGGGCAGAAGTTGTGTTAGGCTTTGGTGTACTGTTTGTTGGTATGGATATGATGTCTGGTGCAATGGAAGGCTTAAAGACTATGCCAGAGGTAGTAAATATTTTAGCATCTATGACAAATCCACTTGTTGGCATTTTGGTAGGTTTTGTTGTTACTTCCATTCTTCAAAGTTCATCGGCAACTATCGGTATTTTGATTGTGTTGGCATCACAGGAGTTGCTTGCACTTCCAATTACATTTTATATCATCTTAGGATGTAATATGGGCTCTTGCGTAACTGCAATGTTAGCATCTATCAATGGAAAGAAAGATGCGAAACGTGCAGCATGGGTACATATGATTGTAAATATGATTGGGGCAGTGTTTAATGCGTTGATGCTATACTTCTTTATGGACGAAATTCTTGCTCTTTTAGATATGATGACTAAGAATATACCAAATGAAATGATAAATGGGGCAAATGAAAAGCTCGCAAAGAGTGTTGCAAATGCAAGTACTTTGATTAAAATGGCAGAAGTATTGTTAGTATTCCCATTTACAAAGCAGATTGTGGCATTGACACAGAAATTAATTCCAGGTACGGACGAAAAGATAGACAGACATCATTTGAAGTACATCGGAGAACACAATGTATATTCTCCAACTACTGCAGTACCGGAAGTTACAAGAGAAATCGTTCGTATGGGTAAAATTGCCATCGAAAATATGGATACAGCAGTAAATGCTTTGTTGGAGCGCAACCCAGAGCAGCTTGCCAAGGTTTATGAAGTAGAACGTGACCTTAACTTTATGAATGAGGCTATTACCCAGTATTTGGTAAAGGCCAATCAGTTATCCCTTCCAATGGGGGACAGAAAGGTATTAGGTTCTTTGTTCCATGTAGTAAGCGATGTGGAGCGTATTGGTGACCATGCGGAAAATCTTGCAGATTTTACCCAGGAAATGTTAAGAGATAACGTTACCTTTAGTGAACAGGGAGAAGCAGAATTCCGCGAAATGTATGCTCTTACCAAGAAATTATTAGAATATTCTTTGGACATGTTCTCTAAAAAGAGTGAAGACCATTTAAGAGAAATTCTTGAATTGGAAAATCAGATTGATGAAATGGAAAAGAAGCTTCAGAAGAGACATGTCAGACGTCTTGCCAAAAACGAATGTACAGCACAGGCAGGAATGCTTTTCTCAGATTTAGTATCTAATCTGGAACGTGTGGCTGACCATGGTACTAACATTGCATTTTCTATTTTAGAAGAAGATGATATCAATACTGAATTAGAGTTGGAAGCAATGGAAGAAAAGAGAGAATTGTAAGAAATTTTAGGAGATACGATTGAATATGAAAAAAGGTGAAAGATATCAGGGAATCGTAGGACAGGTTAAGTTTCCGAATAAGGGAATTGTAAAGATAGAAGGTGAAGAAGAAAAGGTAGTGGTGAAAGGTGCATTGCCTGGGCAGAAGGTAGAGTTTGTTATTAACAAAAAGCGCAAAGGGAAATGCGAAGGAAGACTTTTAGATGTAGTAGAAAAGTCTCCATTGGAAAAAAGAGAAGCGCCATGCTGCCACTTCGGACCATGTGGTGGATGCTCTTACCAGACACTTCCTTATGAAGAACAGCTTGATTTGAAAGCCTCACAGGTAAAGGACTTGTTAGATGAAGTATGTTCTGATTATGAATTTATTGGAATTAAGCAAAGTCCAATTGAATGGGGATACCGTAATAAAATGGAGTTCTCCTTTGGGGATGAATATAAGGATGGACCACTTGCACTGGGGCTTCACAAGAAGGGCAGTATGTATGATATCGTAAATGCATCCGGCTGTAAAATCGTAGATGAAGACTATAGTCAGGTATTAGACTGCGTTCTTTCCTACTTTGAGAAGCTTGGAATCAGCTTTTATCATAAGATTACCCATAAAGGATATCTTAGACATCTGTTGGTAAGAAGAGCTACTAAGACAGGAGAAATGTTAGTAAGCTTGATTACTTCCAGTCAGGAAGAAGTGGATTTGACACCATTAAAAGAACAGTTATTGGAGCTTTCCTTAAATGGTAAAATCGTAGGTATTCTTCATATTACCAATGATAGTGTGGCAGATGTGGTAAAGAGTGACAAGACAGAAATTCTTTATGGACAAGACTATTTCTACGAAGAATTATTAGGACTGAAGTTTAAAATCTCTACATTTTCTTTCTTCCAGACAAATTCACTGGGAGCGGAAGTGCTCTATAGTACAGCAAGAGAATTTATTGGAGAAACAAAAGATAAGTTAATCTTTGACTTATACAGCGGAACCGGAACTATTGCACAGATACTTGCTCCAGTAGCAAAGAAAGTAATTGGTGTGGAAATTATTGAGGAAGCAGTAGAAGCAGCGAAAGAGAATGCGGCACTTAATAACTTAAGCAACTGCGAATTTATTGCAGGAGATGTATTAAAGGTAATCGATGACATTGAAGAGAAACCAGACTTAATCGTACTTGACCCTCCAAGAGATGGTATCCATCCAAAGGCGTTACCAAAGATTATTGATTATGGTGTAGATAGAATCGTGTATATTTCCTGCAAACCAAGTAGCCTTGCAAGGGATTTGGTGACATTACAGGAAAGTGGATACAAGGTAGAGAAGGTTTGCTGCTGTGACTTATTCCCGCAGACAAACCATGTCGAAACTGTTGTCTTATTGTCCAAACTAAAATCAACAAAGACAATAGAAGTAGATTTAGAACTTTCAGAATTGGATTTAACAAAGGCAGAAGCAAAAGCAACATATGCAGAAATCAAGCAATATGTACTTGATAAATTTGGTATGAAAGTATCACAGTTATACATTGCACAAGTTAAAAGGGAATTTGGATTGATTGAAAGAATCAATTATAATGTTGGCAAAGAAGGGCATAGAATACCACAAGTAACACCAGAAAAAAGAGAAGCAATTATTGATGCATTAAAATTTTACCAGATGATTTAAAAAATTCTTTCATATTGTGCATGTGAATGGATTTTCACAACTTAATAATATTTTGTTTTCATTTTACCCAAAGACAGTTTGCAGTTTTGCAGGCTGTCTTTTTTTATGGATTTATTTAGATATATTAAAAAACATATTATTTATATATGCAGAAGAACGGAGTCAACTGATTAACAAAATAACCTAGGATTTTGAAGATTAGTTTTAACTTGTTAGGTGGTGAAAATCTAAGTGAGTCATCTTTGGTGGAATGTACACATAATTTTGTAAATAGGAATTACAGATTGCATGCAAAGAATATTTGCAAAATAAGAAGATGCGTCACGAACGATTTAGGACTTTTAAGGAAACTAGATCTTGTTTTTTAGCAGGACTTGATGAAGGGTGGCGTATTTTGAAACTGTAACTAGAAAAGGGAAATCGGTTGATAGGTATTCTGGCGGTGATTCTGGGGTTGAATTAAAATGAATAATGAGTAAGTGATTTTATTCGGGGGAAGGCAATCAAATTTATTTGGTTGTCTTTTTTGATCTGGGGAAGTTGTCGAAAAATGATTTTTTTTTCTCAATTTTCGATACAGTTCCAGACAAAGCCAGTAAAAGAAAAAGAAGCAAAAAGAAAACATGGGAGGTTATGCTAACGCATAACCTAACCCAATAGGATTCTTTAAACAGTAAAAATGAATCTATTAGTATCTATTCAAGTATAATTTTGCTTGGCTCTACGCATGCACAATCAAACAAAGTTTGAAGCATTGAAAAGCAATGATCCGCAACAAGCAATAAACAAATTCCCACACCTGCAAAATACCCCTTCAACCTTTTGTGAAGTGTCACAAAAGATTTAGATGTAAAGGCGGTATTTGCTAAGTGCTGTGGGAATTTTTATTTATATCAAATCCACATGCAAAGAATATAGAAACTGGTATATCCCTTATTAGTCAAAATATGGTTTCTTGTTTTCTATCATTGATTCATAAATGATTTACTGGTGCAGGCAGGACAAAGAATTTATTTTATATTCCCCCTTACTTGCAACAAGTATTTTCTATTTCTAATTACCAAAATCTGATTTACTGGATTTCCTTATTTCTTACATTTCTAAAAGATCTACTTCTCACTTTGTTTATTAAAAGTCTGGAAAGCCTTGTATTATCTAGGCGGAGTGGCATTTCAGAAAAAAAGAAAAGTGGAAAGAAAAGTGGTATTTCATAAAAAGAAAAGTGGAAGATAAAGTGGTTAAAAGTGGAAAGAAAAGTGGTTGAAAGTGAAAAGACTAAAAAAAATTTCCACTTTTGGTTTTTATCTTGCATATTACTATTGAATCAGAAAAGTGGAAGATAAAGTGGTTTAGAAAAGTGGAAAAGAAAGGGGTATTTTTAGAATGTCAAAAATGATAAATCCAAAATATGAAGGTGGCAAGGTTGCGTATTTAGATAATGATTTCATTAGAAAAAGTACAGCATTACAACCATTAACAGAATTAGAAATAAATCTATTAATCTATATGTGTTACAAAGCAAAAGAAAATGTTGATATAGAAACTGGAAAGGGTTGGACAGATACTATTGAAATTGATATGAAGAAATTTTTAGAGGGTATCGGTTATAAAAAAATCTGGACAGATTACAATTTGAATGAAAAGCGTGCTATGTATCGAGCATTGAAACAGATGCAGGATAAAAGTTTTGAAATCAGAACAAAGAAACATATAAATAAAATGGATAGTGATGAGTATAACACAATTTACAAATCATACAGTTATTTTAGTTATATTGAATATGATATTGAAACTGGAATACTTTCTGTTAATATGCCAAAACAAACACAGCAATTTTTAATGAATTATGAAACTGGATTTACACCAGTTGAATTTAAAAATATGGTGAAGCTAAAAAGCAGACATGCCAAGATTTTATATTTGTTTTTTAGAAGTTATCGAGATGGTGTGGATCATACGGATTACACATTAGAACATTTAAGGGAACTATTAGGATTAGAAAACAAATATCCAAGATGGGCAGATTTTAGAAGATATGTTTTAGAGCCTGCAATGCAAGAAATCAATACCAAAACGGATATATGTGTTATTGGTAGAAGAGATGTTTATTATGATGCATTAGATGGCAGGAAACCAGAAGATATTGCACCAGATGAACATGCAAAAATAGTTGTTGATAGTATGGCAAGAAAAGGTGATAGGGGTAAATCAATTTATAAAATTACATTTAGGGTATCAAAGCAGGATAATGTGATTGATGATAAATTGGATTTTACAGGACTATTACCAGAAAAATAGGAGGCATTATGAAATATAGTACAGATTATAAAATAAGGGAATGGCAAGGCAGATATAAAGAAATATTAGATGTTATAGATTACATAGATAAATGTGATTATCATATGAATAATGATCCAGAAAGATGTGCAGATGATTTATATGAACTTGGTGTGAAATTACGAAAACGAAAACACATGATTGAAAGATTTTTAGATGATAAAGGAACAAATTTATATTAAACCAAACAAAAAGATTTGGCATGCCAGATGTTTTTTCTGGCTCGGTAAATTTTTTGTGCGGTAGACTAGGAATTGATGCGAAGCATCAAGGGGTGTAGCCCAAAAAGATAATGCAGGGTAGATTGATTTATGATATAATTTACTCTGTATATTTACTTTTGAAGATACACTTTGTGAAATATGTATAAGCAAAGGAGATTTGAAATGGCAAAGAAAGAAGTTAAAACTGATTTGTGGGTATATGAGTTATTAAAAGAATCTGAATTGCATTTAGATCCACAAGGGAGCAGTATTAAAGAAATAAATGAAGCATTAAAAACAGCAAGCAAAAAGGGAACTGGAAAAGTAGGATTTCCAGAATATGTTGGTGTTGTAAAAGATTATATTATTGTAATTGAAGATAAAGCCGATTTAAGTAAGCATGTGAAATTAGATGGTTCTATAATTAGTCTTGAAACAAGTGCTGTTACAGATTATGCAATGAATGGTGCATTATTTTATGCACAGCATTTAGCAAAGAATACCAGTTATAAAAAGATTATTGCTATCGGTATTTCTGGAAATGAAAAAAAGCATAAAATTAGTCCTATTTATGTTGATGATACTGAATATTATAGGGAACTTCCAGAAGTAGAATCTTTTATATCTTTCAATGAAAGTAACATTGATGAATACTATACAAGGGAAGTTTTAAAAGAAGATACCAATACAGAAAAAGAACTTGCTGAAATTTTAAAAGATGCATCACAGTTACATGAAGATTTAAGAAATTACGGAAATTTAAAGGATATTGACAAGCCTTTAATTGTATCTGGAATTTTACTTGCATTAAATGAAATTGAAAAGAAAAGTTTCAGCATTGATAGTTTAATTGGTGATACTGTTGAAACAGACGGACAGAAGATTTACAAAGCAATAGAATCTAATTTGAAGCGTGTAAATGTACAACCACAAGTAAAACTTGATAAAATATTAAGCCAGTTTGCAATTATTAGAGATACGCAGGTTTTAAATGAAATCAATGATACATTAGGTGAAACACCATTAAAATATTATGCAAAATTTTTATATGAAAGAATTTTCAAAAGCATAAAATACACCAGTTCATCTGAAGATTATTT
>CAZRLE010000061.1:0-10693 GCA_964600705.1 uncultured Lachnoclostridium sp.
GATAATTTCATGAAAGAATGGTATACTATCATTAGTGAATTTCCTGGGATGTACGATAATCCTGATATTTTGAACCTACATTACTTTAAACGGGATTCCTATATTTATAAATTAATGTCATGCCACCATCTTTGTGTGCCAGTGGAAGGCAGAGGTTTATTTGCGGTTACCCACCTAGCTTGGGCTAGGAGTCAAAATTCAGGAACCGGCATTTTGGGGGTATACGGAAGATAAAGAGGCAGCTTAGGCTGCCTTTTTTATAATATGGAGAAAGCCCCATATTATAAAAAGCGCTCCGCGAGGAAGCACACTTGCGCGAAGAGAAAAAGTCGCAAAGCGACCGCGCTCGTCACTCGCTAGGCGAGGAGAGTTTCGCGAGCGAAACTCTATAATAATAAGTGGAGGGATATGGGTATGAAACATGGATTTATTAAGGTATGTGCTGCAACTCCAAAAATCAGAGTGGCAGATTGCGAAAGCAATGTAACAGAGATTATTCGCCTGTTGCAGGCAGCCAATAGAGAACAGGTAAAACTGATTGTATTCCCAGAGCTTTGTATCACAGGCTATACCTGTGGTGACTTGTTTTTGCAGAATACACTTCTTCGTGAAGCAAAGAATCAGCTTGGCCGCATTATTAAGGCAGCAGCAGAAATGGATATGTTAATAGTGGTAGGACTTCCCCTTACCATAAAAGGCAAGCTTTATAACATGGCAGCCGTAATCAAAGGTGGGGAGCTTCTTGGTCTGGTACCTAAATCTCATATTCCAAATTATGGCGAATTTTATGAAAGAAGACATTTTCATCCGGGCGAAGCGGATGTAGATTATATATCATTAGAACTGGATGGTACTCTGTATGAAGAGATTCCGGTAGGAAGTAAACTGCTATTTGAAGCAGAGAATATGCCAGATTTTGTATTGGCAGCAGAAATTTGTGAAGATGTATGGGTGCCGATTCCGGCTTCCAGCCATCATGCGCTGGCTGGTGCAACAGTAATTGCAAACCTTTCTGCAAGTGATGAGACAACAGGCAAAGGGGATTATAGAAGAGAGCTGATTAAGGGACAGTCTGCCCGTATTGTCTGCGGTTATGTTTATGCAGATGCAGGGGAAGGAGAGTCCACTACAGACCTTGTATTTGCTGCTCAGAATATGATTTGTGAAAATGGAACAGTATTAAAGGAAGCAAAGCCTTTCCAAAATGAAATGATAATAACAGACCTTGATCTGGAAAAGATTATCAATGAACGAAGAAGAATGGGAAGTTTCTATAACGAGCAGGAAGCGGTAGATTATTATGAAACTGTATATTTTAAGTTTGATAAAGTAGAGGACACTATTCTTACAAGAACTTTTGCAAAGACTCCGTTTATACCAGAAGAGAAAGCACTAAGAGATATTCGTTGCAGAGAAATTTTTGAAATTCAGGCAATGGGACTTAAGAAACGTATGGAGCACACCAATTGTAAGTGTGCCGTATTAGGTATTTCCGGTGGTCTTGATTCTACTTTGGCACTGCTTGTAACAGTTCGTACTTTTGAACTTCTTGGAATTGATAAGAAGAATATTTTAACGGTTACTCTGCCATGTTTTGGAACGACAGACAGAACTTATCAGAATGCTGTTACTATGGCAAAGCAGCTTGGAACAACCTTTAAAGAAATTAATATTAAAGAAGCTGTAAATCAGCATTTTAAAGATATTGGTCATGACAGCAGTATACATGATGTAACATTTGAAAATAGTCAGGCAAGAGAACGTACCCAGGTGCTTATGGACGTTGCCAATGAGTATAATGGTATGGTAATTGGAACCGGTGATATGTCAGAGCTTGCTCTTGGATGGGCAACTTACAATGGAGACCACATGTCCATGTATGGGGTAAATGCTTCCATTCCAAAGACGCTGGTACGCCATCTGGTGGCTTTCTATGCGGAGAATGTGGAAGATAAGGCACTTGCAGATGCTTTGTGGGATGTACTTGATACACCGGTAAGTCCGGAATTACTTCCTCCAAAGGAAGGGGAAATTGCCCAGAAAACAGAGGATATTGTGGGACCTTATGAATTACATGATTTCTTTATGTATTATATTTTGCGTTTTGGATTTGAACCAAAGAAAATTTACAGAATTGCCTGTGAGACATTTGAAGGGGAATATGATAAAGAAACGATTTATAAGTGGCTTCATACCTTCTATCGCAGATTCTTTACCCAGCAGTTTAAACGCTCCTGCCTGCCGGATGGTCCAAAGGTGGGAAGTGTAGGCTTGTCCCCAAGAGGTGACTTTAAAATGCCAAGCGATGCTTGTGCCACCGCCTGGCTTAAGGAGTTAGAAGGAATGAAAAACTAGTTTAGTGCAGTACAGTAAGTTTATCGTAATACAATATATTTATTGTCTTACAATATGTTTATTGTAAGGAAGCTTTATCAAGGATTTCATCTACTTCCTGTAGAATTAACATTTGGGTATACTGGCTTTCCGTAGAGAGAACCACGTTATCCAGTGTGATGCCGCTGCTAAGCTGTGTGGATAAGTCTTTTACCACTGGCTCAAGCAGAGGATACATAGTGGTAACAGATTCGTCAAGGGTAGTAAGCTGGATACCGCTTATATGGTCAGAATCTAGAAGTACCTCCAGATTAACTCTGTGGTTTCCAAGGGTGAGTTCGGTTGTATAGACCCCTGGAGTATAAAGTGCTTCACTTGTGGAAGGTGGGGGAGAGTTATCCTTCTCCTTCCCAGGGTGAAACATAAGCAGCAAAAGAAGGACAAGTAAGAGTCCAAGACCGATAAAAATGGCAGTATATATAATTTCTTTCATCTGAAGAATAACGATTTTGGTTTGCGACATGTTGTGCCTCCTATTTATGTAATAATACCAGGTAGGATTGCGAGAGTACGTAGTACGGAGCAATCCGTTGGTATTTTTTATGTAGATGTTACATTGTATGATGTTAGTGGCGAAAAGATGAATGAGAAAGGAAAATTTTATGGCGTTACAGTTGATACTTGGAAGCTCTGGGACTGGAAAGTCCCATTATTTATATCATCATATCATAACAGAGTCCATAGAGAATCCAAAGACCAATTACATGGTAATTGTGCCGGAGCAGTTTACCATGTCGACCCAGAAGGATTTTGTGACAATGCATCCAAACGGGGGTATCATGAATATTGATATCCTTAGTTTTATGCGTCTTGCCTACCGTATTTTTGATGAAGTGGGAGGAGAAAACAGACCAGTCCTTGAGGATACTGGTAAGACTCTGGTGCTTAGAAGGGTACTTGAGGAAAAGAAAGAGGAGCTTTGTTATTTTAAGGGGAATATTAAAAAATATGGATTTGTGGATGAGATAAAGTCTTTATTGTCAGAGTTATTCCAGTACAGCATTGGGGTAGAGGAGCTAGAGCGGATGATAGAGCTGGCAGAAGGAAAGCCAATGCTTCACAAGAAATTAAAGGATATTCTTGTGATTTATAAGGGATTTAAAGACTATCTGAAAGAACGATATATCACAACGGAAGAAATTATGGATGTTCTTTCAGATGCTTTGGAACGATCACAGTTAGTGCGTAATAGTGTAATCTGTTTTGATGGATTTACCGGATTTACCCCATCTCAGTATATGATTCTTGAGAAGCTTCTTAAGCTTGGAATGGATGTGTACATAACGGTAACCATTGATGAACGGGAAGACATTAGTAGAATAGATGAAGAATTTAAACTCTTCCATCTGAGCAAAAAGACCATACGAAAGCTCTACGATTTGGCAGGAAAAGCGGGTGTGGAGGTAAGAGAGCCAATTTATCCTAAGAAAGCCTGCCTTGTAGAAAAGAGTTTGGAAGAAAATACAAGTTGTTATGGGAAAATGGTGCCTCACAGATTTGTGGAAAGTGGAGCGTTAGCTTCTTTGGAAGCCAATCTGTTCCGCTATCCATATAAGATTTTTGAAGAGGAAACGAAGGACATTTCCATTCATTCTTTAAAGAATGCCAAGGAAGAAGTGTGGTTTACCATAAGAGAAATCCTTCATCTGGTAAGGGAAGAAGGGCTTCGTTATCGGGAAATCGCAGTGGTAACCGGAGATATAGGAAGCTATGGAAGAATCGTGGAGGCAGAGTATGCCAAAGCAGGAATTCCATGCTTTTTGGATAATAAAAGAGCCATTACAGCCAATCCTTATGTAAAGCTGTTGAATGGTTTTTTGGAGTTGTTTATTAAACATTTTGATTACGAAAGTGTATTCCACTATCTGAGAAGCGGTATGGCAGGTTTAAGCCTGGCGGATGTGGATATATTAGATAATTATGTCCTTGCCTGTGGAATTAAGGGTTTAAAAAAGTGGAGTGAACCATTCACCAGACAAGCTCAGGGTGTGGATGAAGAAAAGCTTGAACATCTTAATGCAATCCGTTCTGCTTTTATGGAAAAAATTCTTCCTATGAAGGAGATTTTTGGCGGTAAGCCAAAGTCTGTCAGTGAATATACCAAAGGTTTGTATGAATTTTCCTTAGAACAGGGGATTTATGAGAAACTTCTTAGCTACAGAGAACAGTTTGAATTGCAGGGGGATTTATTATCAGCTAAGGAATATGGACAAGTATATACTTTAATTATGGAAATATTGGAACGTCTCATCCGTCTTCTTGGAGAAGAGGTTATGACTTTAAAGGAATATAAGGAATTACTGGAAACAGGTTTTCGTGAGGCAAAGGTGGGGCTGATTCCATCCGGTATTGACCAGATTGTGGTAGGGGATATCGAGAGAACCCGTCTTAAAGATATTAAGGTATTATTTTTTATTGGTGTAAATGATGGCGTGATTCCAAAGGCTGTGGGAAGCGGCGGAATTATTTCAGATACAGAAAGAGAGCTTCTTCGTGAAAAACAGGTGGAAATGGCTCCAACCAAGAGAGAAGCCATTTACACAGAGCATTTTTATCTGTATCTGAATCTGACCAAGCCAAAACAGAAATTGTATCTGTCTTACAGTAATGTAGGGGCAGATGGAAGCAAAATAAAGCCATCCTATCTGATTGGGCGCATGTTACAGCTCTTCCCAAAGACTATCATTGTGGATGAAACGGGAGAAAAGCTTCATTTAGAACACGCCTTGGGAGCGGATAAGGGAAGAAAGTTCCTGTTAGAAGGATTTGGAAGGTATCGTGGTGATGTTTCGACTACAGAAGTAGAACGAAACCTGTGGGAAAGTCTTCTTAGCTGGTATTTAGAGGATGAATATCTGGGAAAAGATATGCCGCGGTTTATACATGGTATCTTTTATCAGCCGGAAAAAGACCAGATTGGCAAAGCTGTAGCGAAGGCTTTATATGGTGAGCAGATGAAGGGAAGTGTGACAAGGCTTGAGCAGTACGCAGCCTGTGCGTATGCCCATTTCCTTTCTTATGGATTAAAAATCAAAGAACGTCAGGAATTTAAGCTTAGAATGCCTGACTTAGGTAATATTTTTCACAGTGTCATTGAGCTTTATTCCAAGGAATTAAAGAGAAGGAAAATAAGCTGGCAGGATGTTTCAGATACAGAAAGAGAAGCTTTAATTGAGAGTATTGTGGTCCAGGTAACAGAAGAATATGGCAATACTATTTTCCAAAGTTCGAAGCGTAACGAATATATGGTAAACCGCGTGAAGCGAATTGCCAAACGAACCTTGTGGGCAGTGACGGAGCAGGTAAAGGCAGGTTCGTTTATCCCAACGGGATATGAGATGAACTTCTCTTTTATGGATGATATTGCAGCAACGAAGGTTGATTTAGATGGAGGCAAAATGGGGCTCACCGGACGAATCGACCGTGTGGATTTGATGGAAGATGAGAATGCTGTGTATATTAAGGTTGTGGATTACAAATCCGGCAAAAAGACCTTTGATGTGGTGGATTTATACTATGGTCTGCAGATGCAGCTTGTGGTGTATCTGGAAGCAGCCATGGAGCAGGTTGGAAAGAACCGCCCGGATAAGGAAATAATACCGGCGGGAATTTTCTATTATGGAATTGATGATCCGGTTATTGATAAGCTTCCGGAAGATAAACTTTCAGATGCCCTGTTAAAAGAGTTAAGGGTAAATGGTCTTGTGAATGAAATGGAAGAGATTGTCTGGTCTATGGATAATGGCTTTCTTGATGGGGATTATGCGGATGAAAAAGGGAATAAAGAAGCAAGGATTAAACCATCTGTGAAGTCTGGAGTGATTCCGGTGGAGACATTAAAGACAGGACTTTATTCCAAGACTTCCAGTGTGGCTTCTGGTCAGGATTTTGCCAATATGATGCGTTTTACAAGAGAGAAGTTAACCACTCTTGGCAATGAGATAATCAGTGGTAAAGCAGAGATAAATCCATATCAGTTAGGTGACAGAACGGCATGTGATTACTGTACTTACAAGGGAATCTGTAAGTTTGACAAGGGGCTTGGTTATGAATACAGAAAGCTTCCAAAGAAAGAGAAAGAAGAAGTCTGGAGGGAAATCAATGGGGAACATGAATTGGACTAGTGACCAGCAGAAGGTAATTGACCTTCGTAATCGTAATATTCTGGTTTCTGCTGCCGCAGGTTCTGGTAAGACTGCTGTCTTAGTTGAGCGAATTATCACTATGATTACAGACAGTAAGAAACCAATCGATATCGACAGGCTTCTCATTGTAACTTTTACGGAGGCAGCAGCCGGAGAAATGCGTGAGCGTATCGGTGCGGCCATTGAAGAGAAATTAAAGGAGCAGCCGGATAATCTGCATTTGCAGAAGCAGGAAGCACTGCTACACAGTGCCCAGATTACGACGATTCACAGTTTCTGTCTTGGGGTTATCCGTAATTATTTTAATACGATTGATTTGGACCCGTCTTTTCGAATTGGAGATGAGACTGAATTAAAGCTGTTGAAATCCGACGTTTTGGGAGAATTATTAGAAGAAAAATACGAGGAAGGCGAAGAAAACTTTTATCAATTTATCGAAACCTATGCAACAGGCAAATCGGATAATGGAATTGAAGATATGATTCTTGGTTTCCATAACTTTGCCATGAGTTATCCTTGGCCAAAGCAGTGGATGGAAGAACAAAGACAGGTATTTGCGGTGGATAGCTTTGCAGATATGGAAGGGTCTGTGTGGATGAAGCTTCTGATGGAGGATATCACCCGTCAGATAGAAAGTTTTTGTGAGGAATACGAGCAGCTTCTTAAGGTGTCTGAGGAATCAGATGGACCCTATATGTATGCGGAAACACTGGAGCTTGAGAAGGCGGCATTTGCAAAGCTCAAGAAAGCAGTAAGTCCCAATTTTACAGAAGCCGATAAGGATAAGAAGGAGGCAGAAGCCTTTGGTTTGGGTTATCGGAAGTTAGGACAGCAGTTATCTATTTTTAAATGGGAACGTTTATCTGCTAAAAAAGATGATTCAGTCAATGCAGAGAAGCGTGAATGGGTAAAGGAAAAGAGAAACCAGATTAAGAAAGAACTGGATAAAATAAAAGAGAGATATTTTTATCAGTCACCAGAGGAAATGGCAGCAGATATGCAGAAGGTGAGTGCTGTCATGAATGTAATGGTAGATTTGTGTCTGGCATTTACAGACCGCTATCAGGCGAAGAAGGAAGAACGTGGTATCGTAGATTTTAATGACTTGGAGCATTTTGCCCTACAGATTTTGGTTAAGCCAGAGTCTGATAATGTGGATTTGGATGAGAGAATTTCCTACATTACAACACCGGTTGCAAGAGAATTGCAGGATGTATACGAAGAGATTCTGATTGACGAATACCAGGACAGTAATTTTGTTCAGGAGACGATTTTGACAAGTATTTCCAAGATAGACCGCGGTGAACCTAATGTGTTTATGGTAGGAGATGTAAAGCAGAGTATCTATAAGTTCCGTCTGGCAAGACCAGAGCTGTTTATGGAGAAATATGAGAACTATTCCAAAGAGGATAGTTCTTATCAAAGAATTGACCTTCACGCCAACTTCCGAAGCAGAAGGGAAGTATTAGAGGGCATTAACTACATCTTTGAAGGAATTATGCGAAAAGACCTTGGAAATATTGAATATGATGAAGCAGCAAGGCTGAATGCGGGAGCAACCTTTGAACCTTTGCCAGAGAATAAAGCCATTGCCAAAGAAAAGCTTTACCTGACAGAACTTTTGCTGGTAGAGAATGGAAATGGTGAAGAGGAGAGCGCATTTAAGGAATTAACAGCGCAGGAATTAGAGGCGAAAGCCATTGCAAAGAGAATGAAAGAATACGTAGCCGGCGGTATGCTTGTATGGGATAAAAATAAAAAGGCATACCGAAGTGCAAAATATTCGGATATGGTAATTCTTCTGCGTTCGCCAAAGGCATGGACAGACCAGATGATAGAGGTACTGAAAGAGGAAGGAATTCCGGCAGTTGCCAATGTACAGACAGGATATTTTTCTGCACTGGAAGTGCGAACCATATTAAATTATCTGCTGGTGATTGACAATCCTTTGCAGGATATTCCTTTAGCAGGAACCTTAACTTCTTTTATAGGGGATTTTACAGAAAAAGAACTGGGACAGATAAGAGAAGGAAATAATGGGGAAGCACTTTATGAGAGTCTGCAGAAATTTGTAGAAATACATTTGCCACAGGAATCAGAGACAGAACAAGAAGGTGTAGATGAGCCGGGAGATAGAAAAGCTTGCGAAGGAAACGAAGAATGGCTGGTTTTGGCTGGTAAAATTCAAGGATTTATTGAGCAGTTATCATATTTTCGCCAGCTGGTGCCTTATACCAGTGTGTATGATATCATTCAGGCTATTTATGAAAAGACAGGATTTTACGATTATGTTTCCATACTTCCAGGTGGCAGTGTAAGAAAAGGCAATCTGGATATGTTATTACAGAAAGCAATTGACTTTGAAGCAACCAGCTATGGCGGATTGTTTCATTTCAATCGTTATATTGAGCGCCTTCATGAGTATGATATTGACTTTGGAGAAGCAAAGAGTGCAGAAGGCAGTGATGATGTGGTACAGCTTATGAGTATTCATAAGAGTAAAGGCTTGGAATTTCCGGTTGTATTTTTGGCAGGTATGTTTAAGAAATTTAACCAGCAGGATGCAAGAAGCCGTTTGGTACTGCATCCGGATTTGGGAATCGGACCAGATTATGTGGATTATAAACGGCGAACCAAGACACCAACCCTTCTTAAAAAGGTTATTCAAAGAAGAATTGAACTGGAAAACTTAGGAGAAGAGCTTCGCGTGCTCTATGTTGCCCTTACCAGAGCGAAAGAGAAGCTCATCATGGTGGGAAATGGAAAAGAGTTAGAAAATCTTCTTACAAAATGGCAGAGCGAGGGTGAGCTTTCTTATCGAAAACTTGCACAGGCAGGAAGTTATATTGACTGGGTTGGACCAAGAGTGATGAAACAGCTTCTGGAGACAGATGTAGAACAAAACCTGTATGAGCTGACTCAGTTTACCGTGAAAGACCTCGTTGCAGAAGAAATTGTAGAGGCAGTGAATCGTGAAGATAAAAAAGAAGAACTCCTCAATTGGCAAACCCTACATCCGGTTAGTAAAGAAGAAAAAGAGAATATTGCTTATTATATGAACTTCATTTATCCATACAAGCAGGAGGAAGCAATAAAATCCAAGGTTTCTGTATCTGAATTAAAGAAGCTTTATCAGAAAGAAGAAGAGGATTTAAGCGAGCCACTTATCAGACAGGAAGAAGCTTATATTCCAGAATTTGCCCGCGAGGAAGAAGTCATTACCGGAGCCGGAAGAGGAACCATTTACCATAAAGTAATGGAATGTCTTGTGTTTGGCGAAGTGGAAGGGAAAGAGAGTCTGGAGAAACAGTTAGATGAATTACAAGCAAAAGAAACCTTGCTTCCAGAAGAAAGAAAACAGCTTGATCTTGGTAAACTAATGGGATTTTTTGAGTCGAAGCTGGGAAGGCGAATGATAGAGGCAGATGCAAAGAAAAACCTATACAAAGAGCAGCCATTTGTTATGGGAATCCCGGCAAAAGAAATCAATTCTTCCATAAATAGTGAGGAAATGGTTTTGGTACAGGGAATTATCGATGCCTATTTTGAGGAAGAAGATAGCCTCGTGTTGATGGACTATAAAACCGACCGCGTAAAAAATGCCAGAGAACTTATAGACAAATATAAGGCACAGCTGGACTATTACCAGAAGGCATTAGAAAAGATAACAGGGAAACAGGTAAAAGAAAGAATTATATATTCCTTCTACCTTGGTGAAGAAATTATTTTGTGATTTTAAAATTCAAGAACTTCCACAAGTTTCCAACATATTCTTTTGGAAAACGAACATAATAATATCAAGATAAGCCGACAAAGCTTATCAATAACAGGAAACGATATGTTTATGGAGGTAAAATATTATGTCAAGCAATAACAACAGCGGTTCCAATAGAATGGAAGTGCCAGAAGCAAAAGAAGCAATGAACAGATTCAAAATGGAAGTAGCAAACGAAATCGGTGTGCCTTTAAAACAGGGTTACAATGGTGACTTAACAAGCAAACAGACAGGTTCTATCGGTGGCGAAATGGTTCGTCAGATGATCAAAAAACAGGAAGAATCTATGTCTAATGGTGGCTCTCTCTAAGAGAAACTTTAGATAGATAAGTCTGAGAAGGACTGCAGCAAAGAAATTTGCTGCAGTTCTTTTTTGTGT
>CAZRLE010000062.1:0-10535 GCA_964600705.1 uncultured Lachnoclostridium sp.
GTATCACATCTGTCGAACGGGAATTAGACCGTGTATTCAAATTAGTAGATAAGGAAGAACGTACGTATCGTTGTATGTACTGCGACCACTTAGCAACTAAGAAATAATAAATATAAAATACTGTACAAAAGAGTTTCTTCTCATTATAATTAAGAAGAAACTCTTTTATATTATATGGGATATTTTATTTAACAGCCCATACAATATAAAAGTCCATTTCATCAACAAAGGAGAAATATAAATATGCCACAAAACAGAACCATGGACTGGCTCTTGGTTATTGTACCAGGCTTTTTGTCCATTAAATTCTTTTTAGAAAATGATATGATTTATGGTGTTGTATGGGGAATTGTATGTGCTCTTTATTTCATGCACGCTTTGGACCTTTTAAAAAAGGATAGGGAATCTGCAAAGAACGGTGAAATATCCGATGAAAGCAACACCATTTCTCCGGATTTCCAAGCAAATAATATAGAAGCTAAGGATACGGAGCAATAATGAATAAACTAGCACTTACCATTGGCATTTGCGATAATGAAGCCTATTGGCAAAATCAGCTTTTAGAGCTTTGTAAGACAAACGAGGCATTGGGAAACATACCCATTTCGTATCAGCTTTTTTCTTCCGGAGAAGAATTACTAAAAAATGACCTTCCCCTTGACATTTTATTTCTTGATGAAGAAATGGAGAAGCTGTCCGGTCAGGACATTAAAGAAATTTATGAACAAAAAAATTATAACACTATGATAGTCTTTGTTACCAGTCATTCCGAGATTTTATTTGATGCTTTCGGTAAAAATGTGTATGGCTTTTTATCTAAGCCGATTCATGAAGAAGATTTTGCAAAACTCTTTCAAAAACTGATCCAGAAAAGAACCAAAGTCTCCTATTTAGATATCCATGATTCTTTTTTAGGTAAGATAAACATACCCTACCACGAAATTACCCACATTGAAGCAGAAGGCAGTTACTCCCGCATTTGTTCAACTAATACTGATACCTTATTAATCCGAAAAGGATTAAGCGAATTGGAAAATGATATTTCTTATGAATATATGGTAAAAGTACATAAATCGTATATTGTAAATTTGGCTCATTGTCGTAGCTTTCAACCTTCCTCTTCTACACTGATACTTAATTCCAATCTCTCTATTCCGGTAGCAAGAAGAAGAAAAAGTTATGTAGGAGAACTCTATTCTAAACTTTTACTCGAAAAAGCAAACCAGCTTTGGAATATATAGAAACAACTCCAGCATCTATACTATATATAGCTACTGGAGTTGTTCTTATTTATATTCCTATCATAACTAATGCACCAATAATAACAATTACATAAACTACACATTTTCTTAATGCGCTTATCCATAACTTCTTATCACATATTGCATATTTCCATGGTTTTTTCACAGAATAGTGGAGTTCCATCTCTTCCCCCACATTCCATTCACCTTTTTTACGCAAATATGGATAATTTGCTTTCCAATTAGTATCTTTTGCAACCCAATCCAGAACCGGAAATATTTTCTTTTCTAAATAGCGGGTCTGAATATAGGAAAGATAATGCACGCTTTTATCTTGTGTGGTTGGAATGATTAGATACTCTCCATCTACCACTTGCTTTTTTACAATTGCTCTTGACTTTTCGATTGCAAAAGGTTCAACCGCCGTAACTGTTGCTGTTGTTTTCCCTTGATACAAACGATACTTTACATATTCTAACCCCTCTGTCAAAAGCGTTATAATTAATAGAAGGCTTGAAAGCCCTATTAGCATAAGCAAAACAGACATTGCATTCATACTTGTTCCTCTTCATATACAAAACTAACTATTGTGTTGCATCCGCAAGATAAACATACCAAATATGTCCTGAATTTTCAGAACACATCATTTCCTGATAAATTGGCAAGAAACGAGATTCGTTTTTTCTAAGTGAATATCCAAACGAAATCTTACCCGTTGGATAACCAATAGCACCACAAGCAGGACAAACAATATCTGATTGGATAACCAATCTGGAATGCTCACTAGCATCACACACCGAAATTTGATTTTCACAAGCCATTACAGAACTCGCATTCATGCCCAAAACAACCATTACTAAAGCCAACATCATTACTTTTTTCATAATAATAAACACTCCTCTTTCTTTTAAGTTCTTTTCTTTTTTTCCCCTATGTAGTAAAATAGTCTTAGTTTTACTTACCATTACCAAACAATCCTTCAAGCCACTCTTCAATTCCGTATGGCATCATTTGTATCACCTCCTGTTACAGACTATACATTAGCCATACCAATTACGCAACATTTGTGTTTTTAACGGTCTTTTTTTGTTATAAACGGTTCTTTTTATTTTTGGGGAGACATTTTTATGGAGTTAGTTATTCACGAACTTTTTGAATCTATACTTGCCTTTTTAATTTTATACTTACTTTCCTCTACGGAATTTATCATTTCCAAACGTAAGATTTTAACTTTTGTTTGCTTGATAATTCCTTTGCTTTCTGTGCTCTATTTTTCCAAAATCACACAAGCACTCCCTCTAATAGATGCTCTCATTTACCTACTCAGTGTTCTTATTTTCACAAAAGACCGCTGGTATCAGAAACTTGCATCTTTTTTTCTGATATATGCTTCCTCTTCTTTTATATATCAAAGCATTTTACTTGTTTTAAATATACTAGCCAATAATACTGTTTTTCTCGGCATGAACACCTATAGAGAAAAAATTTTTTCCAAATTAATTACCATTTTCATACTGCTTATCCTCGTATTTATAAAAAAGAAACGGAATATCTCCCTTCAGCTTTCCTTCTGGAACAAAATATGTTTATTCCTGTTTTCTTTCGTAGTCACCTTTTTAATTACCTTTTTAAAATATAACCAGAACAATCTGACTACAAATATTTTAAATGCAATCATTCTAATCTGTGTTACCACTATTTTTGTGATTACTTTTTATCTTTTTTCCGTTTCAAAAAATAATCGGCTTATACAGCAAAATTATATACAGTCACAACATATTCAAACTTTAAAAGCCTACTATACCGCCTTAGCAGCCAATGAGCGAGAAATTCGAAAAATCAAACATGACATAAGAAATCACACGCAGGTATTAAGCAATCTTATCTCTTGTGGAGAATATGAAAATGCTCAAAAATACATAGAAGAAATGAATCATTTTACAACCCCAAAGTTAAATACCGTTCCGAATGTAGGAAACGCTCTGATAAATGCTATCCTATTGCAGAAAACCATCGAGTATCCAGACATCACAATTGAAATAAAAGGCACCGTACAACCTGCTATTGCCATCAGTGATTTTGATTTATGCACAATTATCAGTAATTTGCTGGACAATGCCTTAGAATATTCTTCTTCCAATAATTTTAGAAATATTTCTTTCTACATTTATCAGGAAGGTAGTATCCTCCTTATCAGAGTCGCAAATACCCTTGCATCTTCTGTTAATCCAAACCAATTTGAAATACACTCTTCCAAAACAGAAAAGGGACATGGCTATGGAATTACTAACGTAAGAGAAGCGGTCTATCGAAACCATGGTATGCTTCACTACGAACAAGACAATAACAAACTATATGCCAATGCACAGCTTTTCTTCCCCTCCTAACAAAAAATTAAAATACCCCCACAGCCTTCAAACGTTGTAGGGGTATTATTCATTACATCTATAAATTTCTAGTGATAATATTCTCCAATCATACGTGCACTAAAGGTACCATATCCAAACCACAATGCAGATTTCAAATGATTATATACCACTTCTTCGCAAATCATTTGAGTATCACCAATCGCTTCTTCTCCCAAATAGGTAAATTCCTGTCCCAATATGGTTTCAAATCTTAAATAAATCGTTTCGTCAGCTTGAATAACCAGTTCTTCGCCTTTTTCTGTAAATCCAGTCCATTTTTCATTATCGTAACTGTATTCAGCAAGATACATGGCAACGTCTATTTCTTCTCCATCATAACCATACTCGGTATAATAAGAAAGTGCACACCAGTTAGCTCCCATTTCCATTATTAACTTGCCATTATTCACACCACTGGTTACTTTCATTCTTAATTCAGTAGTCTTTTCATTGGCAGGTGTTAATATTTCATATTCATAGGTTCCTATTTTATTTACTGCGGATAATTTGACCGGATTGGTATAGATAAAAAATACCTTCTTGCCATTGACATAGCCATAGGCTCTTGCTCTGTAAAGATAGGTTTTACCCGCTTCCACATTTTCATCTATATACTCAATATAACGGTCTGTCGTTTCAATTTTGGCAATTTTTTCATATTTACCGCCTTCTTCTTTTCGATAAATCACATAACCTGCCGGTGCAAAACCTGCCACTTCTTCTACATTTAAACGAAGCGGAATCTGTTCCGGTGTCACCTTGGCATCACAGTGCTGGTATTCATCCCACATAGTATAACTGCCACCATACACCAGCCTCTGACCTACTCTGGTCTGTACATTTTTGCCATTAACCTTCTCATAGCCATAAACCTTGTAGGAATAATATTTTCCTTCTTCAATCTCATCTACATAGCTTACATTAGTTCCATATATAGTCATAATTTTCTCATAAGAACTGCTTAATGTTCCGTCTGCCTTTGCATCTGCACGATAAATTACGTATTTTGACACATTCTCTTCTGTAAGACGTAACTTTACTCTGTCTTCCCTCTTCATAACCGTTTTTAATGGAAATGTTTTCAATTCCGTTGGCAGATTCGTAGTCTGACTTGCCTGTCCATTGGCAGAAACAAGACCAATCAATACAGTACATAATGTGAACAACACAAGCAACTGTTTTAAAATAGAATTCTTTTTCATCATGCAACTCCTCCTATTCTTTCCATCTTGTTACTGTCAATATATTCCTTCTTTTTGTCATAATTATGTTAAAAAAGTGCCGAAAATTTGGAATTTTCCGACACTTTGTCATTATGCGCTATTTACTGGCAGGCATTATCCCCAAGCTTGTTGCCTTTTCTGCTTTTTATCCACTGAACAACTGGTGCATAATCTACTTTATACACCAAAATATACATAATCAATGCCAATGGCATTGCTGCGATTCCATCAAATGCGGAATGCTGCTTCAAAAATACAGTAGACAGACAGATTAAAACCATCAATACAAAAGAACCTATCTGGATTCCTTTGTATTTCTTTAATAACTCACTATTCGCCACCGCAATATGCACTCCGATAGAATTATATACATGAATACTTGGACACACATTGGTAGAGGTATCCATACCATATATAATGCCGACTATCCATGTTAAGAAGTTCTCTCTTGGAAATTCCGTTACACGGAGATTCTGGCAGTTTGGCCAAATCATATAGATAATCAAACAAATACTCATTCCTATGTACAAAAAAGCACATTCCCTATAATAATCTTTTTTCGAGTATAAAAGAAAATATACAATGGTTACTGCCATGTAAGCAAACCATAACAAATAAGGAATAATAAACCACTCATTAAATGGAATATAATCATCCAGCCAGATATGAATTGGCTGCATCACGACATTTTCTCTTTGCTCTAACAACAAGAACCAAACCAGATAGATGAGCCAGTAGGCACTAATCCAGATATGCTTATGTTCTTTCAAAAATTCTCTTACTTTTTCTATCATAAAATCCTCCATTTTCGTCCAGTTAACACAAAATGCTTTTGCATTATAGCATTGATATCTCCAAAGCACAAGCAAAAGTTTGACAAACACACCAATTCATGCCATACTATCATATAGATTTTGCCCATTATGTTAAGGCAAACCATAATGATATTGCATTATAAACAGGAGGACATAGTTTATGAAAATCGGAATTGGAAATGACCACACAGCCGTTGAGATGCGCAATGAAATAAAAGCTTTTTTAGAAGAAATGGGACACGAAGTAGTGGTATATGGTTATGAACCAAATGTTGACGAAAGCACTGACTACCCTATCTATGGTGAACGTGTTGGTCGTGCCGTTGCAAACGGTGAAGTAGAAGGCGGTGTTCTTATTTGCGGAACTGGCATCGGTATCTCTTTAGCTGCTAACAAGGTAAAAGGTGTTCGTGCCGCTGTTTGCAGCGAAGCTTATTCTGCACGCTTAACTAAACTTCATAACAACGCTAACATCATTGCTTTTGGTGCAAGAGTAGTTGGTATTGAAGTTGCCAAAGAAATCGTTTCTGCTTGGGTAAATACAGAATTTGAAGGCGGAAGACACGAACGCAGAGTCAATATGATTATGGATATTGAAAACAGATAAATAGCACAAGCTTCGAGCTTGAAAACCAGAAATACAAGCAAATAACAAGGAGAATGGAACTTCTACTGACTTTCCATTCTCCTTATATTTCAGCTTTTAGTTAAATCCATAAATTTTCTGTGATAAAGAATATCCTAAAATAATAATCTTTCTTCCAGCAGGACCTTTGAAGAATCGCATTGCTTTAGCAATTACTTTACTCTTAACTTCCTTGGCAAGCTGTTTATTACTGCTTTCTAAATAATCCCAAAGTTCATCCTTTTTATTAAGGCTTTCTTGAGAGCCTTCTTTAATTAACAATACGGTAGATACTGCCATCATCATAGCAAGGTACTTAGCCATATAACCACGAAGCTTCTTATTCTTAATCTTAGACAGGTCATGTGAATCAATCATAATCTTAGTAATACGAATCTGCTGATCCACTCTTCCAATCATAATCTTTTCATTTACAGACTGATCTTCTCTTCCGATGAAGTAACGGTAAAAGTCCACATCTAAATAATACATAGTCTTTACAAATGGAAGTGGCTGATATACAAAAATGTTATCTACATAGAAAGTATGCTTTGGCAGCTCTAATGCACTGTCACGAAGCATCTTAGTACGGTAAATAACAGAATGCATTAAGATATTCTGACTTACCTTAAACGTTTTAATATCATCCCATCCGAAAATTCTATTCTGTGGAAGAGCACTTCTGTATTCAATTACCTTCTGCTTGTTCAAATGCACCTTTTCATATACATAGTTGCTGATTAACATATCAAGATTCGTTCCGTTCTGAACCATTTCTCTAAGTAAATCCAAAATTCTCTTTAAGCTTTCAGCATCTACCCAGTCATCACTATCTACTACCTTATAGTAAAGTCCGGTTGCATTACGAAGACCTGCATTTACTGCTTCTCCGTGTCCACCATTTTCCTGGTGTACTGCCTTTACAATAGTTGGATACTTTGCTGCATATTCATCTGCAATTTTCGCTGTATCATCTTTAGAACCATCATTTACGATGACAATTTCCATATCTTCGCCGCCTACCAGTAAGCTTTCGATTGCTTTACTCATATAAGCCGCTGAATTATAGCTTGGAATTGCTACACTTAATAATTTCATTGTTTTATCCTCCCTATGCCTGAATCTGTTTTGCCAGTTCTAATGCCTTCTCAACAATACCATCCATATTGTAGTATTTGTATTCTGCCAATCTTCCCAATAAATAGAAATTAGGAATTTCTTTTACTTTTGCTGTATATTTCTCATAGAGATTCTGATTGTCTTCATTCAGAATTGCATAATATGGAATTTCTCCATTCTTACCAGTATAAGCTCTTGGATATTCCTTAATAATAGTTGTACCTTCACATTCCTGTCCTGTCAAACGTTTAAATTCTGTAATTCTTGTATAATCTTCAGAAACAGTGTAGTTTACAACACCGTGGCTCTGGAAATATTCCTGTTCATAATATTCAAATGCAAAATGAAGGGAACGATATGGAAGTCTGCCATATTCACAGTCAAACAATTCATCTACCGGTCCTGTATACACAACATTACCCTTAAATTCATGTCCTTCATAATATACCTTATTATCTCTAATTTCAAGAACTTCTTTAGCAGGTGTATGAAGACGGATATCAATATTTGGATGATCTAATAATTTCTCGAAAAGCTTTGTATAACCATCCTTAGGCATTCCCTGATAAGTATCCTGGAAATAACGATTATCTCTGGATAATAATACCGGAACACGACCAGATACCTGTGGGTCGATTTCTTCCGGCTTCTGTCCCCACTGCTTCATAGTATATTTTAAGAATACATTTTCATACACAAAATCTGCAATGTCGCGAATTTCCTGTTTTTCATGCTTTCTAAGCTGGAGAATTGGAATTTTAACTCCGATACCAAATTCGTCAATCAGCATTTCTTCTAACTCTTTGGCTTTTTCTTTGCCATATACCATTTCTAATGTATTTAAGTTAAATGGAATTGGAAGAAGTTCTCCATTTACATTCCCCACTACTTCATGACGATAATCATACCACTCTGTAAAACGGGACAGGTAATCATATACCACCTTAGAATTCGTATGGAAAATATGTGGCCCATACTGATGCACTAAAATTCCATGCTCATCTTCTACATCGTAACAGTTCCCACCAACATGACCTCTCTGTTCAATAAGCAATACTTTTTTATCATTCTCTGCCAGCTCTCTACCGATAACAGCACCTGCAAATCCACAACCTATAATAATTGAATCGTACATACCTAACCTCCATCTAAGATGATTACTCACCTTTTCTTTACGGATTATTTTATCTCTACCCCTTATTCTACAATGAAATGACGAATTTGACAACCTTTTCAGCTCTTACAAATATCTTAAGGTTTTTACTAAAATAGACTGTATCAAATTTGCACAAAATTTAAGAAGGGGTACATCATCCCCTTCTTAATAATACTGTATAACCATAATTAAATTTTAATTTTCTGTTTCTTTAATAAAAAAGAAGCCCTTATCAACATTACAGCAGTACAAATCAATGCTATTCTCATTATATTTCCAATAGATAATATTCGCCCTAAAATACTACTCATACAATAAAACATTATAGCACCCATAGATATCGACAGACTTTGCAATGATAATACCGTAGATCTAATTGTTGGTCTAATACTCTTTTGGAACAACTGATATTTTATTGGTGCATAAATTGCGAATAAAATTAACTGTATTAGAAATACTAGCGGAATCAATATTATTGGCAACTGTCCCACATACATACTAATTGAAATCAGCGCTCTTAAAGCAGGCGCTATATACAATATCTTATTAGGTTCAAAATAATTTGCAATTTTTGTTGTAAATAATCCAAACAATGCTGAAATAACAAACTGTGCTGCCATAACCAATCCAACCCATTCACTCTCTACACCTAAGTCACTTAAAAAAGCCGAATAGAAGTCCTCAACAGCCACAAAAGCAAAGGCATTTGCAAAATCTATAAATAACATTATACATACTACTTTATTTTGCAGAATTTCTTTGAATACACTTTTTATATTAAATCTATCCTTTTCCCCATTTTCATATGAGTTTTCTTTTTTCTCATCAATATTGCAAACTAAAATTAATGTTAAAACTACCATACATATATCAACTATTATAGTATATTTGTATCCACAATAGTTTATTAATACACCACCAAAGCCAGCAGACATTGCCAACGCCACATAAAATACCAATCGCTCAATCACATTATATTTTATTAAACTATCATGGTCGACACTATCAACAAACAACGATTCAAGAGAGCCACTTATAAATGTTATTCCTAATCCGCGCAAAAAAAATGATATAAAAAACACTATGATGTAGTCTGCCATCAATAAAGTATATGACATAATTAATAATACAAGTCCAATTATTCCACTTAATTTACGACTATATTTATCCGCTACAAATCCTGTTGGAATTTCAAAAGCGAACTTACTCAACTGATATATCAAAAAGCAAACAGAAGTAATCGAAAGTGTCATTCCTTTATTGATTAAAAACATTGAAAGAAAATATGACATAAAACTCAAATCAGACAGAAACACAAATAGCATATAAATTACAATATTCTTTCTTTTGTTCAATTCAATTTCTCCTTTTCAAACATTTTTAAAAATCATATATTGATTGAAATTTATATTCTTCTAACACTACAAATCTAAAAATATTTTCAAAATCCGGACACAGTGTTTTTCCCCCTAGCAGATCAGTTCTTGATAATCTTCCTGAACATGCACCACCGCATAAGTATCTATATTTACATTGAGAACAGTTATTTAAGTTAAATATACTTCTTTTATTATATATATCCACCTTCACACTGTCTAAATATACGTTTTTTGCATCAGTATTTCCTACTGCATAATCTTTGTTGCCCATTCCCCACCAACATTTATAGACTTGTCCACTATAATCCATAATATATTGATTTTCCATTGCTGTACAAACTTTAATTTTAGGTGTATAAGGCTTGCCACCAAAAATTCCATCAATAATTTTATTGCCATGATAAGCGATATGCAACCTCTCTCTTAAAACAGAATGTTCTTTTTTCAATTTGTACAAATATTTTAATCCCTCTAACTCATTAATTACATTTTCATAATCACTACATCCCTCTTGCTGCATATTCCGCTCAAACTGCACGCTGATTCCGATTTTATCTGCATGACAGTTT
>CAZRLE010000063.1:0-7986 GCA_964600705.1 uncultured Lachnoclostridium sp.
CTAATCTTGTAACAGGTATTGCGACCGCTTATATGGATTCAGTTCCGTTAGTAGCTATTACAGCTAACGTTGGAACACCGCTGCTTGGAAAAGACAGTTTTCAGGAAATTGACATTGCAGGTGTTACCATGCCGATTACAAAACATAACTTTATCGTAAAAGATGTAAATAAGCTGGCAGATACCATTCGTCGTGCATTTAAGATTGCAAAGACCGGAAGACCGGGACCGGTTCTTGTGGATATTACAAAAGACGTTACTGCAAATATGGCAGAATACGAAAAACAGGAACCAGTAGTAGTACTGCCATCTACAAAACAGATTGCACAGGAAGATATCGATGCAGCCATTGAGTTAATCAAAGCAGCGAAAAAGCCATTTGTTTTAGTTGGTGGTGGAGCTGTAATTGCAGAAGCAAATGAAGAATTAATGGAATTTGTGAATAAAGTACAGACCCCGGTAACGGATTCCTTAATGGGTAAGGGAGCGTTCCCTGGAACCCATGAGCTTTATACTGGAATGCTTGGCATGCACGGAACCAAGACAGCCAATTTGGGGGTTACTAAGTGTGATTTGTTAATTACAGTGGGAGCAAGATTTAGTGACCGTGTAACTGGTAATACTAAGAAGTTTGCTTATAATGCAAAGGTAATTCAGATTGATGTAGACCCTGCAGAAATCAATAAGAACGTTATAACCAATGCAAGTATTATTGGTGATGTAAAGGAAGTTTTAAAACAGCTTAACGCACAGCTGGAACAGCAAAATCATGATGAGTGGTTAGCAGAAATCAAAGAATTAAAAGACAAATATCCGTTAAATTATAATAAAGATGCTTTAACTGGTCCTTATGTAATTGAAGAACTTTATCGTATTACAAAGGGTGAAGCAATTGTTACAACGGAAGTAGGACAGCATCAGATGTGGGCAGCCCAGTATTACAATTACAGCAAACCAAGAACTTTGATTACTTCCGGTGGTCTTGGAACTATGGGTTATGGGCTTGGTGCATGTATTGGTGCAAAGCTTGCGAAACCAGACAATATTGTAGTAAACATTGCAGGTGACGGATGCTTCCGAATGAATATGAATGAAATTGCAACTGCAGCACGTTATAATATTCCGATTATTCAGATTGTAATTAACAATCATGTACTTGGAATGGTTCGTCAGTGGCAGACCTTGTTCTATGAAAAGAGATATTCTAATACAATTTTAAATGATAAGGTTGATTTTGTGAAACTGGCAGAAGCCATGGGAGCTGAAGGAATTCTTGTAACAAAGAAAGAAGAAGTAGCTCCAGCCATTGAAAAAGCAATTTCACTTGGAAGACCAGTTGTAATCGAGTGTCAGATTGACTGCGATGATAAGGTGTTCCCAATGGTACCGGCAGGTGCAGCTATTGAAGAAGTATTTGACGAAAAGGATTTAAAGTAGTAAAATAGAAAAAACAGCAGTGCGATAAAGTGATAACGTAATAAAGTAAGTGAAAAAGGTTCAGGATTTAATCACAGTTTAAATCCTGAACCATTTAAAAAATCTTGTAAGTTAAAAACTTAACAAGATAAAGATATTATTTAGATAAGAAAAGAGGTTTTAGTATGGAAAGAGTGTACAATTTTTCAGCAGGTCCGGCAGTATTACCAGAGGAAGTGTTAAGAGAAGCAGCAGAGGAAATGCTTAATTATAAGGGAACTGGAATGTCCGTTATGGAAATGAGTCATCGTTCCAAAGCATATGATACTATTATTAAGGAAGCAGAGCAGGATTTAAGAGATTTGATGAATATTCCTGACAATTATAAGGTGTTATTTTTGCAGGGTGGTGCATCACAGCAGTTTGCCATGATTCCAATGAATTTAATGAAGAATGGTGTTGCAGATTATATTATTACAGGACAGTGGGCGAAAAAGGCTTATCAGGAAGCTGCTATTTATGGAAAAGCAAATGCAATTGCTTCTTCCGCAGATGAAACCTTTTCTTACATACCAGATTGTAGCGATTTACCAATCAGCGAAGATGCAGATTATGTTTATATTTGTGAAAATAATACAATTTATGGAACTAAATTTAAAACCCTTCCAAATACAAAGGGTAAAACATTGGTTGCAGATGTTTCCTCATGTTTCTTATCTGAGCCGGTGGATGTAACAAAATATGGGGTGATTTATGGCGGTGTTCAGAAAAATATCGGACCTGCCGGAGTGGTTATCGTAATTATCCGTGAAGATTTGATTACAGAGGATACCCTTCCGGGAACGCCTACAATGTTAAAATATAAAACCCATGCAGATGCGGCATCTCTTTATAATACACCACCTGCTTATGGAATTTATATCTGTGGTAAGGTGTTTAAGTGGTTAAAGAAACAGGGCGGCTTGGAATCCATGAAAAAGCACAATGAAGAAAAGGCAGCAATTCTTTATGACTTCTTAGATGAAAGTAAATTATTTAAAGGAACTGTAAGAAAAGAAGATCGTTCCTTAATGAATGTACCATTTGTAACAGGCAATGATGAGTTAGATGCCAAGTTTGTAAAGGAAGCAAAAGAAGCAGGGCTTGAGAATTTAAAAGGTCACAGAAGTGTGGGCGGTATGAGAGCCAGCATTTACAATGCGATGCCAAAGGCAGGCGTAGAAGCATTGGTGGCATTTATGAAGAAATTTGAAGCAGAAAATATGTAACAGTTCAGCCATGCATTGGCAAACAACACAAAATATGCTTGCATATTTTTGTGTTTGTGCATATGTATGAGCGGAATGCCCGATTATGAGCAAAGTTAGCTGCGAATGCAGCGATAAAGCGACAAAGTCGCCTTTGCGAATGGCATGGGCTGAACTATTACGAAAATATGTAGAAAGTACATAGAGAATGTTATATAAATAGGAGGATGGTTTTATGTTTAAAGTAAATTGTTTAAATCCGATTTCTGATTATGGAATGAATTTATTAACAGATAATTATGAAACAGTGGATATTGCAGCGAATGCACAGGCTGTGCTAGTGCGTAGTGCTTCCATGCATGAAATGGAATTTTCAGATGACCTCCTTACAGTAGCAAGAGCCGGGGCGGGAGTAAATAATATTCCTTTGGATACCCTTGCAGATAAAGGTGTTGTCGTTTTTAATACGCCTGGTGCCAATGCCAATGGTGTAAAGGAACTGGTAGTAGCAGGGCTTATGTTAGCATCTAGAGATTTGGCAGGCGGCATGAAATGGGTAGAAGCTAACAAGGATGATGCCAATATCAATAAAACAATGGAAAAAGCCAAAAAGGCTTTTGCAGGAAAAGAAGCCATGGGCAAAAAACTTGGTGTTATCGGACTTGGTGCCATTGGTGTGTTGGTAGCCAACGCAGGTTATGCACTTGGAATGGAGGTTATGGGCTGTGACCCATATATGACCGTCGAGCATGCATTAGAGCTTTCCAGCAGTGTGAAGTTGGTTAAGAGTAATGAAGAGATTTTCCGTGAGTGTGATTATATTACAGTACATGTACCTCTTATGGATTCTACCAAAGGTATGATTAACAAAGACACCATGGCAATGATGAAAGACGGTGTAATCATCCTGAATTATGCAAGAGATTTGTTGGTAAATGATGATGATATGGCAGAAGCTCTTAAGAGTGGAAAAGTTGCAAAATATGTGACAGATTTCCCAAATAGCAAAACTGCCAATATGGAAGGTGTTATTGCATTTCCACATTTAGGAGCATCTACGGAAGAGTCTGAAGATAACTGTGCCAAAATGGCGGTTATGGAAATTATGAATTATCTGGAACATGGAAATATTCGCAATTCCGTAAATTATCCAAACTGTGATGCGGGAATCTGTATGGCAGAGGGAAGAATTACAATCTGTCATAAGAATGTACCGAATATGATTGCCGGTTTTACCGCAATTCTTTCTGAGGATGGAATTAATATTGCTAATATGATTAATAAATCAAGAGGACAGTATGCGTATACCGTTTTTGATTATGATGGTGTTATCAGCGATACTACTTTTGAAAAATTAAAAAATATGGGTGACGTATTAAAGGTAAGAAAAGTTAAGTAAAAGAATATTAAAGAAAAATAGAATGCCGTTATCCATAAAAAGATAGCGGCATTTATTACTTGATACACTGTTAATAAAATAAATTATCTTGCAAGAATTTCTGTGATTTCTCCAATATATAATGTGTGGTAATCTTTATCCTTGTACCACAGCTTATCGATGGATTCATCGGTGAAATGCTCTGGTGTAATTGGCTGGGCACATAATTTCTTACAGATAAGAACAGTTTCTGCTTCGTCAATGTAAGGAGTTGTCTGACTGTAATCAATATGAAGACGGGCACCGGCAATTTTATCTTCATCTCTTCCGGAAACAACACCTAAATATTTTAATGCACTTTTATATTCGTCATGTTTTAAGAAAGATAAAGAAAAAGTATCAGAGCCATCTATCATTTCTTTAGTATAACGACTTTCACGAACAACAATATAAGCTACGTTTTTACCCCACATAACACCAATGCCACCCCAGGAAGCAGTCATGGTATTTGGTTTACCATTTTTCTCTGCAGTAATTAACATCCAGTCCTGTCCAATTTTCTGGAAGGCATTTAATTCAAATAAATCAGCTGGGATTGGTTGAAAGCAATGCATAATAAGACCTCCTCTAATGTCACAATTCTTAAGAAACAGTATAGTAAAAAAAATGTTAATTTTCAATTGAAAATCCTAAAAAATATAAAATTAGGGAAAAAGTCATTGTTCTTGAATAAAATATAAAATTATGCTAGAATAAAATAATAGCAGATAAGATACAGAAGATAATAAGAGAAAAGAAGGGTAACAGATGGACAGATTCTTTCGGTTTGACAATGGATTTATGAGAGCAATGTCAAAACTCTATGATATTATTTTTTTAAGTGTTTTGTGGGTTGTTTTTTCACTTCCGGTTGTCACAATGGGAGCATCAACAACGGCACTTTATTATACGTCAGTAAAGGTGATTCTCCATGAAAGAGACTATGTGTTTTCATCTTTTTGGAAATCCTTTAAGGAAAATTTTCTGAATGCAACCATTTTCTGGTTGATATTTATGGCTATCTATGTTATTTTGGGAACGAATATCTGGATGGCGGTTTCTGTATTTGGGAAATCCGCAGGCGTGGTGATGCAGGTGGTTTATATTTTTCTGATGATTTTATTAAGCCTTATGTCAGTTTATATATTTCCGGTGCAGTCACGTTTTGTCATGGGCAAAGTTCAGATATTAAAGTTATGCCTGCTCATGGGAATGAAGCATCTGCCTTATTCCATGATTATGGCAGTAATTGGGGCAATCGCTGTAATAGGTGTTTATTTAATTACACCTCTCATTTTAGTGATGCCTGTGGCAGCGACTCTATTTATATCGTTCTTTATGGAACGAATATTAAAAAAATATATGCCAGAAGAGAGTGACGAGAATCTCGACCAGTGGTATCTGGAGTAATGGCGGAAATAGGAGGAATTTATGGAAAATCAATTGTATGATTTAATGGACTGGGCAGCAATCGAAGCGATTGTATATTCAGAGGAAGACCATCCTCAGAATGTATTAGGTGCCCGTCAGGTTGAAGGTGGTAACCTCATTCAGTGCTTTTTACCTTATGCAAAAGATGTAAGTGTAAAGGTGCTTCCAAAAGGTGAGCTTTACCCAATGGAAAAACAGGACGATGCAGGTTTCTTTGCTGCGTTAGTACCTGGTAAGAAGGTACCTGAGTACATATATGTAGTAACAAAATATGATGACGAAGTAGTGGAAGTTATGGATGCTTATGCATTTCCAGATGTTATTACAAAAGAAGATATTGAAAAGTTCGAAGGCGGAATTCATTATGAAATCTACGAAAAGTTAGGCGCACATCCAATGACAGTAAATGGTGTGGACGGTGTATTATTTGCGGTATGGGCTCCTAATGCAATTCGTGTATCTGTTGTAGGGGATTTCTGTACATGGGACGGACGTACATACCAGATGAAGAGAATTCATGATTCTGGCGTATTTGAATTATTTATTCCTGGATTAAAACAGGGAGCGTTATATAAGTATGAAATCAAAGGTAAAGCAGGCCAGCCAATGTTAAAGGCTGACCCTTATGGTTTCTATGCTGAAAAACGTCCTGCTAATGCAAGTATTGTTTGGGATATTAATAACTATAAGTGGAAAGACTCTGATTGGATGGATAAGCGCAAAGCGGCAGACCACTTAAAAGAACCAATGAACATTTATGAAGTACATCTTGGTTCATGGAAGAAACCAGCCTGCGAACCAGGTCAGGAAAACGAAAGCTTCTATACATACAGAGAGATTGCTCCAATGTTAGCAGATTATGTAAAGAAGATGAACTATACACATATTGAATTGATGCCTGTTATGGAGCATCCATTTGATGGCTCCTGGGGATATCAGGTAACTGGATATTATGCAGCTACTTCCCGTTATGGAACACCAGATGACTTTATGTACTTTATGGATTACATGCATCAGAAAGGTATCGGAGTTATTTTAGACTGGGTACCTGCACACTTCCCTAAAGATGCATTTGGTCTTGCAAGATTTGATGGAACATGTCTCTATGAACATTTAGATCCAAGACAGGGTGAACATCCACATTGGGGAACATTAATCTTTAATTACGGTAGACCAGAAGTAAGTAACTTCTTAATTGCCAACGCATTATTCTGGGCTGAAAAATATCACGCAGATGGTCTTCGTATCGATGCAGTTGCATCTATGCTTTACCTTGATTATGGTAAGAAGGATGGCGAATGGGTTGCAAACAAATATGGTGACAATGGCAACTTAGAAGCTATGGAATTGTTAAAACATCTTAACTCCGTATTCAAAGGAAGAAAGACAGGGGCAGTAGTAATTGCAGAAGAATCTACAGCATGGCCAAAGATTACAGGTGATTTAGAAGACGAAGGTTTAGGATTCGACTTTAAGTGGAATATGGGATGGATGAATGACTTCACAAATTATATGAAGACAGATCCATTCTTCCGCAGTGGTAATCAGGGAGCCCTTACTTTCAGTATGATGTATGCTTACAGCGAAAAATTCGTATTAGTATTATCTCATGATGAAGTAGTTCATGGTAAAGCATCCATGATTGGTAAGATGCCAGGTGATATAGAAGAAAAATTTGCTAACTTAAGAGCCGCTTATGGTTATATGATGACACATCCAGGTAAGAAGTTGTTATTCATGGGTCAGGAATTTGCTCAGTTCAATGAATGGAGTGAAGAAAGAAGCCTTGACTGGATGTTAGTAGATGAATTTGATACACATGCTAAAATGCAGCATTATGTAAGTGCATTGAATAAGTTCTACAAGACTCATCCGGCATTATATGAGTTGGATCATAATTGGGAAGGATTTGAATGGATTGACCATTTAGATGCAGAAAAGAGTATTATTTCTTTCATCAGAAAGTCAGAAAAGCCAGAAGAAACATTACTTGTAGTATGTAACTTTGCACCTGTTGTAAGAGAAGAATATCTTGTAGGTGTACCTTTCCATGGTAAGTTTAAGGAAGTTCTTAACAGTGACAGCGAAGAATTTGGTGGTGCAGGCAATGTAAATAAACGTGTGATTACATCTAAGGAAGTTAACTGGAATGGTAGAGATGAATCTATTTCCATTACAATTCCACCACTTGGAGTTGCAATCTTTAGCTGTACACCAGTTGAAAAACCAGTGAAGAAAGCAGCCAAGAAGAAAGTAGACGAAGCTGTTGAAGCATCTGCAACAGTTGAAACTGTAGAAGAAAAACCAGCACCAAAGAAACGTGGCAGAAAACCTAAGGCAGTAGTGGAAGAAGTGGTAGAAGCAACAGCGGAAGCAGTAGTGGAAGCTCCGGCAGCAGTTGAAGCTGTAGAAGAAAAGCCGGCACCAAAGAAACGTGGCAGAAAACCTAAGGCAGTAGTGGAAGAAGTGGTAGAAG
>CAZRLE010000063.1:8086-10400 GCA_964600705.1 uncultured Lachnoclostridium sp.
CAACAGCGGAAGCAGTAGTAGAAGCTCCAGAAACAGTTGAAACTGTAGAAGAAAAGCCGGCGCCAAAGAAACGTGGCAGAAAACCTAAGGCAGTAGTGGAAGAAGTGGTAGAAGTAACAGAAGAAGTAGTTGCAGAACCAACAGAAGTTCCAATAATAGTTGAAACTGTAGAAGAAGTTAAGACAGAAGCAGTTGAGGCTATAGAACCAACAGTTGAAGCAGTTGTGGAAGAAGTAAAGACAGAAGAACCTGTAGCAACAGAAGAATCTGTGGCAACAGTTGAAACTGTAGAAGAAGCAGTGGCTGAAAAGGCAGCAAAATCTGCAAACAAGAAGCTTCCTTCCAGAAAGCTTGCGAAAGCAAAAGCCAAAAAAGAAAAGAAATCGAAATAAGTTACATAGACAGGGGACAGGGTATAATGTCCCCTGTTTCTTAACATATAAGAAGAAATCATTATTTAAAGTGAGAATTTTCTATTTACTTCTATAGAAGAAAGGAAGTATGGAGGCGTATTATGAATTGGTTAGATAGAATGATGAGGCTGACAGTAGCCGGTGAAGAATCGATTGAAATGATGGATGTAACAGAGATTACACCACAGGTAGCTCTTGGCTGGTTGGAGGAATTGATACCATTGCTTATCAGTTTTGGGAAAAAGCTGTTGGCAGTGCTTATTTTTGTATTCATAGCAAGAAGATTTATTAAGTGGCTCAAAAAGGTACTAGAGAAGTCCTTTACTCGTTCGGATTTAGATTTAGGTGTGTCCAACTTCTTACTTTCCTTAACAAATATTTCATTGAATGTGGTAACTGTAATTATTGCGGTGAATATGTTAGGGATTGCAACGGGGTCTATAACAGCAATTTTAGGCTCACTGGGTGTAACTCTTGGTCTTGCTTTGCAGGGAAGTCTTTCCAACTTTTTTGGTGGAATTTTGATATTGATTATGAAGCCATTTAAGATTGGGGATTACATTATTGCCGGAAGTGATGAGGGAACCGTAGAGGGAATTGATGTTTTCTATACAAAGCTTTTAACGATTGATAATCGTAAAATTGTAATTCCAAATGGTAATCTCTCCAACCAGAGTATTGTTAACGCAACCAATGAGGAGGTTCGAAGACTGGATATTAAAATTCCAATTGACTATTCGGAGAATATTGGTAAAGTAAAGGAAATCTTATGGAGTCTTATTAAGGATGAAACAATGGTTTTGAAAGAGCCGAAACCGGTGGTTGTAGTTGGTGAACTGGGAACCAGTGCCATTATTATGGAAATTCGAACATGGACTCAAACGGGTAATTATTGGCCTCTAAAATGGAAATTACAGGAAGAAATAAAAGACGCATTTGATAGGAACAATATCGAAATTCAGGTAAATCAGTTAGAAGTAACATTAAATCAAAGTGCAAATATTATAAGAAATGTTAATAAATAACATAAGAATAAAAAAGTCAGTGTTTTCGTAGAGAACATTGATTTTTTTATCAAAAAATGATACCTTTATTCCAAAGATTTGAAACACAATAATGCTATGTTTCAAATAGAATAAAATAAAAAGTATGGAAGGAAGCCAAACAATGAAACGCAGTGTAATCGAGGAAATATTTGCAAAAGACGTCTTTAATGATGCAGTAATGCGTGAACGTCTTCCAAAGCCAATTTACAAACAGCTTAGAGAAATTATTGATAAGGATTTAGAATTAGATTCTTCTATTGCAAGTGCCGTAGCTCATGCTATGAAGGAATGGGCACTTGAAAGAGGTGCTACTCACTATACGCATTGGTTTCAGCCAATGACAGGCATTACAGCAGAAAAGCATGATTCCTTTATTACTCCGGTAGAAAGAGGCGGTGTAATGATGGAATTTTCTGGAAAAGAGTTAATTAAAGGTGAGTCCGATGCTTCTTCATTCCCTTCCGGCGGTCTTCGTGCAACCTTTGAAGCAAGAGGATATACCACATGGGACTGTACTTCACCGGCATTTTTGAAAGAGGATGCAGCAGGTGTTACACTTTGTATCCCAACTGCATTTTGTTCCTATACAGGAGAGGCTTTAGATAAAAAGACACCGCTCCTTCGCTCAATGGAAGCAATTAGCACACAGGCAGTGCGTATTGTAAAATTATTTGGGCATGAGGAGGTAGAAACAGTTTCCGTATCTGTAGGTGCAGAACAGGAATACTTCTTAGTGGATAAAAACAATTATAAAAAACGTGAAGATTTGATTTTTACAGGCCGTACTTTATTTGGTGCCATGCCTCCAAAAGGTCAGGAAATGGATGACCATTATTTTGGTGCTATTAAAGAACG
>CAZRLE010000064.1:0-432 GCA_964600705.1 uncultured Lachnoclostridium sp.
AATGCCTTTGGAATGAATATTTCACATTTAGTTTTTCTTTCCTTCACATCTTCCCATGTTACATAGAAGTTATCCAAATGGCTCTGTACGGTATTCTTTCCTACATAAGACGCAGTAGACATAAAGGTAATATCTACCTGCAGTGGTGTATTGGAAAGACAGCGAAGTAACTGTACCTCAGTATCCTCCTTTAATGGCATCAAGTTCAAAATCGCAATCTGTAATGGACGGATATCCTGTGTCATTGCTCTGTTTTCATCCATCACAAATATATTTTCATTCTCCAATACCTGCTTTGCAGGAAGGTTATTGTGCACTTTAATTGGCATATTTTAGTCCTCCTTGTTTTTCCGAAGGAAAAATGCGAACTCTACGTGAGCAGAGGGCTTTCCTCCTTGTTTTCCAAAGGAAAATGCGAACTCTGCGTATGCA
>CAZRLE010000064.1:442-10392 GCA_964600705.1 uncultured Lachnoclostridium sp.
TCTCCTTTATTTTAACATTTCTATAAATTCTTCTTCGGTAATGACAGGTATTCCAAGTTCTTTTGCTTTCTTATTCTTGGAAGAAGCAGACATATTGTCATTATTTATCAGATAATTTGTCTTAGAAGTAACAGAGCCTGTCACTTTACCTCCCTGTTCCTCAATCACTGCTTTTACTTCATTGCGGTTTGCAAAATGCTCTACAGAACCGGTAATAACAAAAGTAAGACCTGAAAGCTTCTGACCGCCTTCGGATACCTCTGTTTTCTCCAGTTTGATTTCTTTTAGGAGCTCATCAATCATGCGGTTATTTTCTTCTATTTGGAAAAATTCCACAAACTGCTTGGCAATCACATCACCGACACCTTGAATCTCTGTCAGTTCTTCTGCCTGTACCTTACGAACCTTTTCTAAATCATAGCCTAGCTCCTTACAGATAAGCTTTGCATTGGAAAGTCCGATATTAGGCACTCCAAGGCTATAAAGGAAATGCACCACATCGTTTGTTCTGCTCTTTTCTACTGCCTCCATAAGATTCTTATAGGATTTCTCACCAAAGCCTTCCATCTTTACAATCTCATCTTTGTATCTTTCCAAACGGAAAATATCCGCTAATTCTGTCAGCATTCCCTTGGCAATAAACTTTTCTAAAGTTGCTTCGGAAAGTCCGTCAATATTAATGGCATCTCTACTTACAAAATGGGTAAAGGCTTTTACCTTTTTCGCAAGACAGCTTTCGTTGGTACAATATAAAGCTTTTACACCATTTTCCTTCCTAATGGTTCTTTGTCCACCACACATCGGACAACTGCATGGAATTTCCACCTTATTGCTGCCTGTCAGGTTTTCTGCAATCTGTGGAATAATCATATTTGCTTTATACACAGTAATGGTATCACCAATTCCAAGCTGTAAGTTTTCCACGATGCTTACGTTATGAAGACTTGCACGACTTACGGTAGTTCCTTCCAGTTCCACTGGTTCAAAGATAGCCACCGGATTAATAAGTCCCGTTCTTGAAGCACTCCACTCAATCTCTAAAAGATTTGTTTCCCTAATTTCATCTGCCCATTTAAATGCAATGGAATCTCTTGGAAATTTGGCTGTTCGTCCCAAAGATTTGCCATATGCAATATCATCATATACAAGCACAAGTCCATCGGATGGAAGGTCATTTTCTGATACCTCTTTCGCAAACCATGCTACAGTATCTTCTATACTATTTTTATCTACAAGCTTTCCTTCTACTACACTAAAGCCCATGTCAAGAAGCCACTTGCGTTCCACTTCCCTTGAATTATGAAAATCTACATCCCCTTCGCTATCTGCTGCCTCACACTTTACCAGTGAAAACGCATAAAAATGTACACTTCGTTTTGCTGTAATTTCACTGTTTAACTGCCTTACAGAACCACTGCAGAGGTTTCTTGGATTTTTATATTTTGCGGCTTCATCTTCAATTTCTGCATTGATTTTCTCAAAATCAGAGTACTTTATCACTGCTTCCCCACGAAGTACAACTTCCCCCTTATGGGCAATCTGTAATGGGATATTTTTAAAAGTTTTTGCATTGGCTGTAATCACTTCACCTATTGAACCATTTCCTCTGGTAACTGCACTAAAAAGCTTGCCATCACGATAAGTAAGTACCGTTGTAATTCCATCTAATTTCCATGACAAAATCCCCTTCTGGTTGCCAAGCCAACTCTTTAAGTTCTCTACTTCCTTTGTTTTATCAAGGGAAAGCATTGGTGATTCATGTTCCGCCTTTGGAAGCTCTGTTGCCACTTCATACCCAATCTCTACCGTTGGACTTCCTGCAAGCACAACCCCTGTCTCTTTTTCTAATTCCACCAGTTCATCATATAACTTATCGTATTCAAAGTTGCTCATAATTTCTTTCGCATCCTGATAATACGCCTTAGCAGCTTCCTTTAAGATGCCATGAAGCTCCTTCATACGTTTTAACTTCATTTCCATGTTACGCTCTCACTTTCTTATAAAACTTTAAAACAGACTTCTTCTCTGTCACATTTCCCCATTGCCTGACCCCATTCCAATTCTTTACTCCAAATGAGACAACAAAATCTTCTTCTCTTCCTCTGATACCTCTCTGTAAGTCCCCTTCTTTAATTTACCTAATTCAATATTCATAACACGAATTCTTTTCAACTTAGTTACCTTGTATCCTACTGTCTCACACATACGGCGAATCTGTCGATTAAACCCTTGAGTCAATATAATTTTAAAGGATTTCTCATCCAGCTTTGTCACCTTGCAAGGTCTTGTATCACGGTCAATTTCCTCAAGATACATACCAGAAGACATCTTTCGTATAAATTCCTCGTTAATTGGTCTGTTTACATGAACAATATATTCTTTTTCATGATAATTACTGCCACGCAAAATAGCATCTACCCATTCCCCTTTATTGGTCAGTAAAATCAGTCCTTCCGAATCCTTATCCAGTCTTCCGATTGGATAAATACGTTTACCATAATTGATAAAATCCACGATATTATCTTTATCTTTTTTGCTGGTTGTACAAACAATTCCTCTTGGTTTATAAAAAGCCAGAAGTATTTCCTCTTCCTCTACTTTAATTGGCTTTCCATCAATGCAAATCTGCTGCCCCTCTCTTACCTTTGCACCCATTGGAGCAATCTTACCATCTACCGAAACTCTTCCTGCTTCTACCAGACGGTCCGCCTCTCTTCGGGAGCAGATTCCTGCATCACTTAAATATTTATTAATACGAATTTCTGTTCTCTGTGATTGTTCCATATTTCCTCCAGGTTATAAAGACGGGGAGTGTATCACACTCCCCCATGTTAATTTCTTTATCTTCGTCCCATCGTTTCCTACTGCCAATCTGTGTAATCACTCTGTGTGTATCCACTAAAACCACATAATTCCTCTTCACTGGCAATACCTGCACTTAATACATAAGCTCTCTGGGCTGCATATAATTCTGCCAAAGTTGCTTCATAATATGGATTTACAAATAAAATGCCTACGCCAAGGCACATAGCGCCTAACAAATTCCATCCAAAAAATGACAATTCAAGTACGAAAATATCCCATTTATATCCTCTTGTCATTTCTTTGCTAAGCTGAAAAACTCTCTGCTGTGGCAGGTGTGGATTCTCTGCCTGAATATACTGTACAAAATAGTATTCATAAGCTTTGATAATTCCCGGAATAAACATTAAAAATGTCCATAATGTAATCTTAATCTGTTTCAAAAACATCACTTTAACATTTTTGCCAAATTCATCGACATTAAATCCAGAAAATAAATCTGCAAATTCCGTGTCCTGTTCTCTGGATTTCATCAGAAATCGGCACATACCTACAATAATTGGTCCTCCGACCAAAAATGCCATCAGAAAACCAAACACAGATGCTCCAAGTATGAGACTCTCTGGTACATACATATCCAGTTCAACTGCTACATCAATACAGGAACTTACTCCACCTCCAAAGCCGCTAATAAGTCCACCGGCAAGTAATACAATAAATGTCAGCCAGTAATTTCTTTTTAATACTATTTTTGCATTTCTCTTTAATTCTGCTCTTGTCCACATAATTTTTCCCTCTTTTCCTCATCTGCAACACATAAAACTCTATTCTGTCTGCGCGCTGCCAGTCATCTTCTCATTTAATGCTTTCAAATCTGCATCCGTTGATACGGCTTCTTCCATTCGAAGACTAACCTTTTGTACCATTTCCTGAACCGGTGCGGAAGTGTCTGTAATCTTTGCGAACTCTTCTACTTCTTCATCCGCTCCGAAGAAAATTACATATCCTTCATCTTCTGTATCTACCACTGTCAAACGGCTTAATCCTGGTGCCATAGTGGCAATATCCCTAAATTTGATTTCGCTATATACATACACCAGATACTTTCCTTCTGATGGAGTCTTTACAACATAACACTGCACGTTTTCTACTGCTTCCACCAGTTCATATTTGATTCGTAACTCTTCTTCCTGTAAAATTGACACATCACTTACCAGCATGGACAACTTATCCATATCGCAGGCTACGGATGCATTAAAATAATCAATTAAAAGCTGATTCAACTTACTGTCTACTGATTTCTCTAACACAATCTCCTGACCATCTACAACAATCTGTGTTTCTTCTAACTCTAATCCATTCTGTGTCTGATCTTCTTCTCTCTGATTCAATATCTCTGCCTCATCACCATTCACTGTGTTATTAGAAGGACTGATGATAGAAAAAATCACCATCCCGATCATCATTGTAAAAGTTGTAATTACCAACATAATTTTCTTATATTTTAACTTCATTCTTTATCCCCTTTGTCTATCCGCAAATTCCTTTGCCTTCTACCTCTTTCTAACTAAGTAATTCTATCAGAAAAATGGATAAAAAGCAAGACAAGACCAAAAAAGACCCAAAAACCAAAGTTTATGAGTCTTTCCCTTATTGTCTTATTCAATTATAACAAGATTCCACCAAATGCTATGAAGGTTAGTTTTTATCAACATTTGTGAAGTTTGTAACATTTTCTGCACTTTTATGTCGATATTTTCTACTTTACTTTTCCAACCGATTTAGCTATAATATTTTGATAAGTAATTGCATCCGTTGCATAGCTGGATAGTGCATTGGCTTCCGACGCCAAAGGTCGCAGGTTCGAATCCTGTCGGATGCATTTTACCCTTCCCATTCAAAATAATTACCATCTTTATGATAGATATACACCTCATTAGACAGAATATCTTCCTCCGGTACATGGTTTCTATTCACTTCACGTACCATTTCTTTTAATTCTTCTTCATAAAATCCACTACCAGAAGGAATCAACAATATTTCGTGAATACTACTTGGCAAAATATAAAAATCTGTCTGTTTTAGTTCACTAAAATTCTGTATCCAGTTCTCATACAAGAGTACCGCTGCCCCATTGACTCCAGCTGTGTTTGTAACCACATAAATCTTCTTTTCCCTACAGCTTTTTAAATGTTCTAATACTTCAATACAGTTTTTTTCTACTTCTCTTGCTGTTTTCGACGAAGCACCCTTCTCACGATAATATGACACCAGTTCTTCCATATCCTTTTTCAGCATTCCACCAACCATTTCATCCATTGTGCGAACACAGACAGGAAACAGCCTTGGTGTATTCTCCATTGCTAGACGAAACAGTTCCGCTTTGCCAATATCCCATTCTTTCATCAAATCATTAGAAATATGCAAACTTCCAATCATTCCCTCTTTCTGCTCCACCAAACAGTAAAACAAAATTGCAAGGTCCAGAAAAGGAATATGAGGAACCTGCTTGATTAACTTTTTATTTTGTTTAAAATTGACCAGTCTAAAGTAAATCTTATCCTTAAATTTTTCAAATGATAAATCCAATTCTGAAACAAACCTGTCCTTCTGATTGATATATTGATAATATGCATCTATCACCTCACAGGCAATTGCCTCCATTGATTTACCATGCTTATATTCTTCATAGTATTCATTCAGATATATACTCGGTGATACATGCTCCCCTTCCTTCAAAATCAAAATCCCATCCAGCTCTACTCCATTGTTTTTTAATACATGTTCTGTACTGACATTGTAGCCTTCCCCCATCTTCTTTTCTACAATAGTTACTGTTTCCTCCAGAAATCTTTTTAACATATATTTCCTCCCTTTAAATATAATATTCAAAAGATAGTCCTGTCTGCCAAAATCCAAACAAAGAAAATTAAATTCATTATTTTATTAAATCTCAATAAGTTTTTATTACTTGTTAATATTAGGAATCAAATTTGAATTAAATTGAATCTTTCAGAACGGGAACTCCCCGTAAAGTTAAATTCCGACATTTAGATCTGGCAACCTGTGCCATCTTTTTGATAAGGGTATTCTAACAGATTTTTTCCAAAAATACAAATCGCATTTTTCAACAAAATATTTTTTTATTTTTGTTGAATATGCCAAAAAATGGAATCAATCAGATATGTAATTTACATTACATACCAATTGATTCCATCGTATCTTTCCTTTATTTTAGCGGTTTAGAACCATATCGCATCCTCTAATTTACCGCCATTCTTTATGATTTCAAGAAGTTTTTCGACATGCTCCTTTGATACTGGTTCACTATACAAAAATCCCTGAACCAAGTCACAATCCATTCGCTTCAGAAAACGTTCCTGATTACCACTTTCTACCCCCTGGGCTATCACATGAAAGCGAAATGCCTTTGCAATGGCTATCATCGCCTCTAAAACCTCTTCATTGGTGTTTTCCTCACAGATTTCATCCAGAAATGATTTGTCAATCTTCAAATTATCCACCGGAAGCTGTTTCAGATAATTTACAGATGAATAACCCGTTCCGAAATTATCCAGAGAAAACTGGATTCCAAGCTCTTTTAATCTGCTAACAGTCAAAATAGTCTGTTCGAGATTTTCCAAAGCAACATCTTCCGTTATTTCCAAAATAATCTGGTTTGGATTCACCTTGGTTTCCTCTAATATTTCCACAATGTACCCAATTAGTCCGGCATCCGCAAACTGTCTTCCAGATAAATTCATACTTATCTTTATCTGCCCCAGACCATCTGCTTCCCATTCTTTTAACTGATTGCATATCTCGGTAAACATCCATTTACCAATAGAAACCATCAAACCTGCCTTCTCTGCCGTAGGCACGAACTCTGACGGAAGCAAAAGTCCCTTTGCCGGATGATTCCAGCGAAGTAATGCCTCAAAGCTTTTGATTTCTTTCTTTTGCAGAGCAATCTGTGGCTGGTAATAAATCACAAATTCTCCATTATCCATGCCACTTCGAATCTGGGACTGCAATTCAATCTGTCCCATCAATTCCTTGCTAATTTCTTCATCATAATAACAATAACTATTTCTTCCCTTACTCTTTGCATGAAAGAGTGCCGAATCCAGATTCTTAAGAATCGTCTGGGTAGTTTTTCCATCCTTTGGTGCAAATGCAATTCCTATGCATACTGTTATAAAGATTTCTCTGGTTGCCAATACAAATGGAAATGAAAATACATTTCGTATCTTCTTTACCTTTTCTTCATACTCTCCCATATCTTCTATATTCTGGGAAAGCACCAAAAATTCATCCCCGCCAAGACATGCCAGATAATCATTCTCATCCATAGCCTGCTTCAATCGATCTGTCACATCAATCAGCAATTCCTCACCATAAGAACGTCCAAGTATCTCTACAATTTTCTTAAAGTCATCCACATCAATGTGCATGACAGCGATATTTTCTTCCTTACGAAGTGTCTTTAACACCCCATCCAGCATTTCTGTAAATGCCATTTTATTTGGAAGTCCCGTCACATGATCTGTAGTTGCCAGCTTACGGCTTTTTTCTTCTGATTTTCTCAGTTCCTCCAACCGTTCCTGCAAGACCTCTGTCTGACTTTCCTTCTCTTCCAGTTCACTGCGAAGCTCTTCAATCGTCTCTTCTAAATACATTGTATTCTTTGACAGACTGCGAAGCTTTTTATTTCTCCCAATGCTGTATAAAACAAGCAAAAGGCACAGCAAAATTGGAACCATTACAATCCAACTGTTCATAAAATCTCCCCACTTTTAGTGCCTTACCATGCACATCCCTGCTCAAGAATCTTAGCAAATTCTTCCAGCCCCTGCTGATCCTCTTCTGTAAAACGTTCAAACACAGGGCTGTCTATATCTAACACGCCTACTATTTCCCCATTATTATGTAATGGTATTACTATTTCAGAATTAGATGCACTGTCACAGGCAATATGTCCCGGAAACTGGTGTACGTCATCAATTCTCTGTGTCTTATCCTCGGCTACTGCAGTACCACATACACCTCTTCCAACTGGAATACGAAGACACGCTACCTTTCCCTGAAATGGTCCTAACTGCAGTCTTCCATTTTTCATAAGATAAAATCCTGCCCAGTTAATCTCCGTTAATGTACTCATTAAAAGTGCAGACGCATTGGAAAGATTGGATATCTTATCATCTTCCCCATCCATCAAAGACTTTAACTGAGCATTCATAATTTCATACATTTCTTTCTTATTTTCCATCACTATATTCTCTCCTCTATTTTCCTCTCACGATACTTCCAATTTCAGAACTATCTTCTTACAAATCCATCTCTGACAATGATTTGATATGAATCATATTTTTATTGGCAAAGCGCTTGTCAAAAGTCACATCCTCACCAAACCATTCTGGTGGAATAAATTCGCCTGCCATTTCCTCACTGGCAAATTCTACCTCAACAATCATAAGTCCGTCAAGACATCCTTTAAAAATGTCTAACTCAGCCTTCAAATCCCTGTCTAAAGGAAGGATATATCTCTTTTTCGAAATCAGATTACCATCTATCTTTTCCTTCAAGTGCTCATATCCCTCTTCATTCAAAGCCACTTCCACCTCATGATTGACTCTTGCCGTCACTTCTTGTGTATGTTCCAACCCAAACTTTGATTTGTAAGTAAGAATATACTCCTCATTACTCTTGCGAATTCTTACTACCGGATTTTCACAAAGATACCCCTGTTCAATCACCTTACATGGATATTGTTCATACCCTTTTGGAAGATATTTAACCTTATATTTCTTTTCAATTTCCATACGTTCTCTCTTATTCTATTCCTTTTATAATCTTCTTTCCAAAGCGATTGCATCCTGTGCATATCGCAGTGCATTTTCCGCAGAAATCTTTCGCTCTGCATACAAGTCATAAATAGAATCATCCATCATCTGCATGCCCTGTTTTCTGGAACCCTGTACACTAACTCCCATCTGATGTATTTTACCTTCTTTTATAAGAGTTCGCAAAGCCGGAGTCACACACATAATCTCATAAGCTGACACCATTTGCTCTTCGTCTAAGGCTGGGATTAACTGTTTTGAAATTACAGCCTCTAACACCGAAGACAACTGTATGCGAATTCTTTGCTGCTGTTCCTGTGGAAACATATTGATTAAACGTTCCATCGTTACCGCTGCACCTATGGTATGAAGAGAAGCAAATACCAGACAACCATTTTCTGCTGCAAATAATGCCGCCTCAATCGTCTCTGTGTTCTTTAATTCTCCAACAAATATCACATCTGTATCCTCTGCCATTGCCGCCTGCAGGCCGCTCACATAGGAAAGTGTATCCGTTCCGACTTCTCTCTGACTTACAACAGAATTTGCAGGTTCATATACATATTCAATTGGATTTTCCAAGGTAACGATACTGTAAGAATATTTCTGATTGATTGTATTCAAAAAAGATGCAATCGTTGTTGTTTTACCCATACCCGCAGGTCCAGTTACCAAAACCAGCCCTTTTTTCTTGTCAATCAGTCCACATACTGTATCTGGCAGATTTATTTCCTCCAATGTAGGAATCTGCATACTCACAACACGAATTACTACACCATATATGCCCTGCTGCTTAAATATATGAATACGATATCTTCCCAGTTCTTCCATCGTGCGGCAAAAGGTCGCTTCACCCTTCTTGGCTAACACCCACTTTGCACGCTCCGTCAATAATGCAGAAACCAGATTTTGCACATCTTCCGCCGAAATCTTTAAGTCATCTACACTCTTTAACTGCCCATTCACACGATATCTGCAAACCGCCCCTGCGGTAATATGTATATCAGAAGCCTTAAGGCTCTTTGCTGTTTCTAAAATCTGTTTTATTGAAATGTCCATACAATGCATTCCTTTCCAAGCTCACGCAAGCAAATTCAATAGGCTTATTTTACCATTCTTTGGGGAGTTTGTCTATGCTAGGATATTTAAGGAATTTAGATTTCTTAACTTCACATAATAAGGGTTATGCGAAGTTAAGTCTTCTATATGATTTTTTCGCCTATACCTTCCAAACCGACAGGCATTGTGGTATAAAAGTTTACGCCAGACAACGTAAGGCTCAGTACATCTGGACTTCTGGTATTT
>CAZRLE010000065.1:0-10277 GCA_964600705.1 uncultured Lachnoclostridium sp.
GCAAAATTTGCACCTTGTATTGACAAAAGTGCAAATTTTGCACTAATATATATTTGGAGGTGCAAATATGGGCGAATTAAAAGATTTAAGAGTTGAAAAAAAATTGACACAGCAGGAAGTTGCCGATTTAATTGGAATTTCATTGCGTTCTTATAAATCATATGAAAATGATGATGCAAAATGTAACACAATAAAATATAAGTATATTATGGAACAGCTAACAAAAATCAACTTTATAGATGAGGAAAATGGAGTATTAACCATTGAAGATATAAGAAGAAAATGTGCAAAAGTTTTAGAACAATACGATGTAAACTTTTGTTATTTATTTGGCTCATATGCAAAAGGAAAAGAAACACCAAGCAGCGATGTAGATTTGCTTATTTCTTCAAATGTAAGAGGATTAAAGTTTTATGGACTAGTAGAGGAACTAAGAGTGTCACTTCAAAAGAAGGTAGATGTATTAGATATAAAACAATTAAAGGACAATTTAGAATTAACAGAAGAAATATTGAAGGATGGAATAAAGATATATGGATAATGTAAAAAATGATACTTATTATATTCAAAAAATAAGAAAAGATTTAGAGTTTATGGTAATACACATGCGAAATGTCGACATAGAGGAACTCAATGCTAATGAAATATTACTTGATTCGATGTTATTTCGTATGATTCAAATTTCTGAAAATGCTAAAAAATTATCTGAGGAATATAAAACATCGCATAGTAGAATACCTTGGGGTGCATTAAGTGGTTTAAGAAATCGTATTGTACATGATTATGGAAATGTCGATTTAAGTGTGGTGTATGAAACCTTAAAGTATGATATACCGGAAATGTTGGATCTGATTATAAAATGATAAAAAGCTATCATTATGGAGTGGTTACAATGCACAAAATATTTGGAATAAAGAAAGATATTACATATACAGACAGGGAAGGGGCTTACCTAATCCCTATCAGAAATAACCAGATAGGTGTTATTCAAACTCCAAAAGGATATTTCTTTTTAGGCGGTGGTTTGGAAAAGAACGAAAGCCATACAATGTGCATGGAAAGGGAATGTCTTGAAGAGACAGGATATACCATTAGTATAGAGAAAAAACTGTGTTCTGCAGAAGCTTATATGGAACATGAGGTAATAGGGCATTTTCATCCAATGCAAACATATTATGTGGGGCAATTACTGGAAAAGGTGCAAATGCCAACGGAAGAAGACCATACTTTGGTGAGGATTCCTTATGAGCAGTTGAAGGGGAGAATGTATTTGGAAATGCAGAATTGGGCATTAGAGCTGTGTTTTAAGAAAAGAGTTACATTATATAGTCCTCAAGTGGAAGATTTATGGTTTAAAGAAAAACTTATGAATGATAAGGAAACAATGTCTTATAACCATGCTTGGGGAGGAACAATACCATTTCCAAAGGAAAAATGGAAAGTTTGGTATGATAAGTGGATGATAAATCACGAGAATAAACGTTATTATAGATATGTCAAAGAAAATGATAATTTTATAGGTGAAATTGCATATCACTTTGACGATGAACGAAAAATTTATATTGCTGATGTAATCATTCATGCTGACTATCGTGGAAAAGGATATGGAAAAGAGTCATTGTTGTTATTATGTGATCAGGCAAAAGAGAATGGGGTTCAAGAATTATATGATGATATCGCCATTGATAATCCATCAGTGAGTTTGTTTATGAAATGTGGTTTTGAAGAAGTGTACCGAACAGATGAATACATTATGGTGAAAAAGAAGCTGTAAATTAATTTAGTGGGAAGATAGAGGAGTAACATACTTTTATGAAAAAAGTCATAGTCATTGGTTGCCCCGGAAGTGGTAAGAGTACCTTTTCCAGAGCATTACATAAAATTACAAATATTCCATTATTTTATTTAGATATGCTGTATTGGAATGCGGATAAAACCACAGTAGAAAGTGCAGTTTTTTTAGAACGACTAGAAGAGGTAATTCAGAAAGAAGAATGGATTATTGATGGTAATTATGGTTCCACCATGGAGTTAAGGTTGCAAGCGTGTGACATGGTTATCTTTTTAGATTATCCTTTAGAGGTTTGCCTTGCAGGTATATCGGAAAGAAAGGGAAAAGAACGAGCCGATATGCCGTGGGTAGAACCAGAAAATGAAGATGATGAAGAGTTTATAGAATTTGTAAGAAATTATAATTCACAAAATAGACCGGAAGTAATGAGACTGCTTGAAAAATATTCGGATAAGGATATTTATATTTTTAAGAGTAGGGAAGAAGCAGAGGGGCTTTTAAGTTTGTTGTAAAGGTGAATTTTTTTGAGTTTCCTGTATAATGGAGGAAGAAAGTACGTAAGATAATACGCAAGTAAAAAAGGAAGCATGTAACGGATTATATATGCTTCCTTTTTTGCGTGAAAATTTTTTCTAGCGTTGAATAGTTGGGCGATTCAGTTTTGCAATTAAGGCTTCTTGAAGAACTTGAGAAAAATTAATTCCTTGTTCAAGTGCTGCTTTGTTGAGCCATGCTGGAATAGTACAATTTTTCTTAACTGATTTTTCGAAATGTTCTTTAGCATAAGCTTTGACGTCGACAGAAACCATATTTACAAAGGCTTCTTCTGAAATAGCAATCTCCAATTCTTTTGCAATTGCTTCAATATTAATATCTCCTAATTTTGAAGGGAATGGAATTTCTTCGCCGTCAATTTGAGATTCGTATAAATATCCGGCAAGACAGTCCACAGCCATGCTCATGGCTTCTTCGAGAGTATCACCACAAGTAGAAAGCCAGTTTAAATCAGGAAAAATGACAGAGTAGCCATCTTTATCATGAAAGAAGCAAGCTGGGTACATAGATAACATAAAAAATCCTCCTTTGCGATATAATAATATCGACTTATATAAAAAGTACACTTTGGCAGTGATTATCATAGTCCTGCCTGTTTTAAAATAGAAATTTCTGTGGCTTTAGTAATGGCTTTACTACCATGAAAAGGAATTGTTACTTTTCCAGATTTGGTAGGGTGTACATAATGTCTGTGAGAACCAACTTGACTTTTGAATTTCCAGCCATCAGCGAGAATGATTTTCTCCATCTCAATAGCTTTCTTTGGCATATAAACTCCTCCTCATATTATCAATATATTAAATAATACGCACTTTGTCAATACGCGTTGAGAGAAACTGAAATAACCGATGAAGTGTGCGTTTGGCATCTTTTTATGTGTTTAGAATTTTCGAAATGATAAAAATCTCCTTGACTATGAGCGTCTAACAGAGTAGACTAAAATCAAGAAGTCTACTCTGTTAGACAAGATGTAGGAGACAATTGTACTTTTTAGTGTTCACAGCAAGGAGGGGTATTGATGGAAATTCCGAAAATTCATGAAAGTGAATATCGTTTTTGTTTAATTATGTGGGAGCACGAGCCGGTTACAGCAGTAAAGCTTGTGAAACTGTGTAAAGAGCAGCTTGGTTGGAAGCGCACCACAACATATACGGTGATAAAACGATTAGGGGAACGTGGTGTGCTGAAAAATGAGAATAGTGTAGTTACGTCACTTGTTTCAAAAGATGAAGCACAGGCGTATGAAATTGATGAACTGGTAGAGAAAAAATTTGAAGGGTCATTGCCGGCATTTATTGCGGCATTTACGAAGCACCAGAATATTTCCAAGGAGGAGCTTGATGAGGTGCAGCGTATGATTGACCGCATTCGAAAGGGGGATGCGTAATGAGTGAACTCTTTTTGGAAGTTGTAAGCAGGAGCCTTTCGGCAAGTTGGTTTGTTCTGTTTGTACTGATATTACGGATCATGTTGCAGAATACGCCAAAATGGGTAAGGATTCTGCTTTGGGGTATGGTCGCATTTAGATTGATTTGCCCATTTGCGATTGAAAGTTCATTTTCTTTAGTTCCCCAATCACTTGGAAATGGAGAGCTGATAGAAAAATGGACGGATGATTATATTGGAGATATTGATATTCATCATCCAGAATCTGTTTATTATGATGCGGCAGTTGGAGCCGGAAGAGAGCCAATTTCAGATGGGGAAGGTGGTTATTATGTGGTAACGAAACATGACCAGCTTGGTGAACCGTCTACAGTTGGAAATACAGTAATTCCAGTTTTATCTGCTATATGGCTAAGCGGAATGTTGATGTTGGCAGTATACACAGGGACTAGTTATTGGAGTTTGCAACGTAAGGTTTCAGAAGCCGTTCTCTATAAAGATAATATTTTTCAGAGTGAATGTGTTAGTTCACCATTTGTTCTGGGAATTATAAAACCGAGAATCTATATTCCTTTTAAAATAGATGGGATGGATTTGGAACATGTTATTGCCCATGAAAAAGCACATATAAAGAGAAATGACCATGTGTGGAAGCCATTTGGATTTCTATTATTAACCATACACTGGTTCAATCCGTTGATGTGGCTGTCTTATGGGTTATTGTGCCGCGACATTGAGCTGGCTTGTGATGAGAAGGTGATTTGTGAGCTTGACAATGAAGCAAGAGCAGATTATACGCAGGCACTTGTGAAATGCAGTGTGAATCGTCAGATGGCAGCAGTATGTCCGCTGGCATTTGGGGAAGTAGGTGTGAAAGAACGTGTGCGGTCTGTTTTAAATTATAAGAAGCCGAGATTCTGGATGGTGTTGATATCGGTTGCGGTGTGTGTTGTGGCTGTGGTTTGTTTTTTGACAAATCCAAAGCAACAAGGTGTTGAAAATGTTGAAGTGAGAATAGAAGATAGTGCAGTTGAGGATACAATAAAGGATATTGCGTATCATTTGGAACTGGCAACATTAGGCAAAGAATTTACTAGTATGGATGAACATCTAAAAAGTACGTTACTAAGTGAGTATAAAGACCTGTTAGATGGGTATTCCTTAATTGCTCGTGAAAGCGTAGACGGTAAAGCAAAGTATATTGTAGGGGTATACGAAGGAAACCCAAAAGAGAGTCCACTGTATCAGTTAGATAGTATGGAAAGAAGTGAAACAACCAATGAGGAAGTTCATAAGGAATATCAGTTGCTTTATGCACCAGAAGAGGAAGAATTGGTATATGAAGAGTATGATATGGCAGGAGTTGGTTATGTATTAGATAATAGCCGCATTTCAAATTACAAAGGTGAAGGCATTATTTTGATAGAACCGGAAGGAACTTCTCTGAGCCTGCATGATGCAATGTTTCGTTATTTTATACCTGGACGCGAGTATATACAGGATGCGGCTGCAAGGGGAATATCTATTATTATTCCGGAAGAACCTTATCTCAGTGTGTATTTTATTTCTGAAAAATATGGAGAGATTACAGAAAATATTCCATTAAATGCAGGACAGGCTACCGATATATTTAAAGGTGAGAGAATGGACCTTAAGGAAGGAGTTGGATTAGCTACAGCATTGCATATGGATGGTGAAACCTACTATTATGGAGGTGACAAGGACGTTCCAAAGGTGGCAGTGGAATTGGTGACCAGGCAATGTGGTTATAAATTCGAAACACCAGATGACATCTATATGCCTATAAAGGAAGCAAAGCTGGAATGGGCTAAGTTTGAAGAAACATTGTATGCCGAAGCAGATAAAGTAGAACGTCTGCAGGAGATATTAGCCAATGCAAAATTTGGTGGTGTTGGAGAATGCGGCTACGGAGCAAAGCTTACCATTACATTAAAGGATGGAAACAAAGTAGTTATGTTCAAAGGAACAGACGGATGCGATACGATAGTATTTGGTTCCTATGGTGGGTATACACTTGGAGATGAAGAAAATAAGGAGTTTTGGGAAATCTTTGGACTGGATGCAGAAACAAAAGAGTTGATTAGGGAGTGATGTTGAAAAAACAGTTAGTCAAGCCCCACAGGGCAGGGGGATTTTTCCCTGCCCTGTGGGGCTTCTTTAGAAGTGTTCTGTTAGCCAAGGCGCCTTCCCGAAAACCTATATTTTTCAGCACCTAAGTCCAACTCTACCGTCCCCCTAGCATCTCCTTTGAATATTGCAATGTATACAACTGATGATACTTACCCTTAAGTGCCAGTAATTCCTGATGATTTCCCTGCTCCACGATTTCACCATGGGATAGGAGGATAATATTATCGGAATGCTGTATAGTGGAAAGTCTGTGTGCAACGATTAACATGGTTCCGATGTTTTTCATTTTTTCCAAAGAATCCTGAATTAAAATTTCTGTTTCGGTGTCGATGTTAGCGGTTGCTTCATCTAATATCATAACGGATGGTTTGTGTATAATGGTTCTTGCAAAGGACAGAAGCTGTCTCTGGCCTGCGGAGAAATTATTACCACGTTCCTGAACCACTTCATCTAATCCATTTTCTAATCGGTTGATAAAGGAATCTGCGTTGACATAGCGGCAGGCTTCCATAACTTCTTCATCGGAAATTCCTTCTTCGCGAAGTAAAATATTGCTTCGAATATCACCGGAGAATAGGAATACATCCTGTAACATCTGTCCAAAATGTTTTCTGAGAGAGGATATTTTTATCTTTTTAATATCAATTCCATCAATTAGTATCTGTCCCTTCTGGATGTCGTAGTTACGGCACATGAGAGAAAGGATGGTCGTTTTACCAGAACCAGTGGAGCCAACAAAGGCAACGGTCTGTTTTGGCTCTACATGGAAGGAAACGCCTTTTAATACCCATTCGTCCGGTTTGTAAGCAAACCATACATCTTTAAATTCGATTTCTCCGCGAATTTCTTCTAATTCAATAGCATCCGGTTCATCTACAATTTCTGGAATCATATCCATGATGGTGAAGATTTTTTCGGCAGAGGCAAAGGAGCGCTGCAAAATATCAAACTGCTCTGCCAGTGTCTGAATCGGGTTATAAAATTTGGTTACATACATATAGAAGGACACGATAATACTACTGTCAATAACCTGTCCGAACAAAGTTGTTTCATTAATATATCCCTTTGCACCAAAATAGAACAGGCACAAAATAGTAGAGATATTTAACATGTAAACCATAGGACGGAATACACCGAATACAAAAATCTGATTTAATTTTGCTTTTTGTAATTTGTAGCTTCTTTCTAAGAAATCATTCATTTTCTGTTCTTCCTGATTAAAAATCTGTGTAATCTTAATTCCGGAAAGATTTTCAGAAAGATAGGTGTTAATGTCGGTTCGTGTATCATTTACAGTGCGGTGTACATTTCTGGAAAATTTACGAAAAATTACAGTAAATAATACAACGAATGGTACAAAGCAAAGTACGATTAAGGTTAGTGCGTAGTTAAGAGCAAGCATGGCACCTAGTACTCCTACGATAACCATTGCATTTTTGACCATGGTAACTAAGACGTTGGTAAACATCATAGAAATAGCGTTGGTGTCGTTGGTTACTCTGGTTACTAATTTGCCCACTGGAATGTTATTGAGCTGTTCATGAGACAAATTTTCGATGTGTGTGAAAATATCTTCTCTTAAAGAGGAGAGAATTTTCTGTCCGGTTTTCTGCAAAATCATTGCTTGGAAATAAGTACAAATTAAGGATATCAACAAAATTCCGGCATAAATAATAACGGTCTTATATAAGTCATTTAAAATAAAATCGTCTTTTACCATTTTTTCGATATTTCCAATAATCAATGGAGAAATTAAATCATAAAAAATGGAAATAATCATAATGAAAAATACAAGTACAAAGTCCTTCCAGTAAGGCTTTGCATAAAATAGCAGGCGGCGGACTAATTCGCCATCTGACATGTTACGGTCTTTGGAGAGCTCCTTGGCATTTTTTAAAAGGGAAAGGTATGCCATAATAAAAATGATGGCGAAGGCTCCGATAATTGAAGTGACAATAATAACAGGTAAATATTCGTACATTATACATTGCCTCCTTCCTCTTCTAATTTCTGCAAATCAACCATTTTCTGGTAAGCCGGACAGGTGTTATAAAGCTCTGTATGGGTTCCAACGCCGACTAATCTGCCGTTTTCAATAAAAAGAATTTTATCCATTTTTTCAATGGTAGAAATTCTGTGTGCAATTAAAATAGTTGTTTTGCCTGCTCTGGTAGAGCGCAAATTTTCTAAAATAGTGCGTTCTGTGTTGGTATCAACTGCAGAAACAGAATCGTCTAAAATAAGAATTGGTGCATTTTTCATCAAGGCTCTAGCAATGGAAATACGCTGTTTCTGACCACCGGAAACGGTAACGCCTCGTTCGCCAAGAACGGTTTCATAACCAAGGGAGAAGTCTTTAATGTTACTGTCTACATCAGCTAAGACAGCTGCATTTACAATAGCAGAACGGGATTTGTCATTTGTACCAAAGGAAATATTATTTTCAATGGTATCCGAGAATAAAAAGTTGTCCTGTGGAACGTAAGCACAGCCTGCGCGGACATCTTTGATGGAAACAGTGTTCACATCATGCCCGTCAATAAAAATAGTACCATCTGGTACGTTGTAAGTACGAAGGATTAAATCAACCAGTGTGGTTTTTCCTGAACCAGTCTTTCCGGCAAGACCGACATTTTCACCAGCCTTAATGGTGAAGGATACATCTTCAAGGGCATTATAATCTGTATCCGGATATTGAAAGGTTAAATTGCGGAATTCAATATCACCTTTTATATCCTTTAATTCAATTACATCTGGCTGGTCGATGACATCTATTTTGGCATCCAGAAGTTCACTGACACGATTCAGGGAGGCTTTGCCACGGGATGCCATGTCAATCAGTTCAGAAATAGCCATGATTGGCCAGATGATAGTAGTAAAATATCCAATAAATTCAACAAGCTGTCCGGCATTAAAGATTCCATGGTACACAAGGTAACCGCCATAACCTAAAATAACACAGATAACACTTTCTACGAATAAGGTAACAAGAATTCGGAGCATAACAGAGTATCGGGTATATTCAATGTTAGCTTCTTCATTTTCTCCATTTAATTTTTGGAAAGCCATAAGCTCTTTTGCTTCTTTGACAAATGCTTTAATAACAGCAATGCCGGAGAAGCTTTCCTGAGAAAAGTCTGATATACGGGAAAAAGCTTCCTGTCGGATATCCCATTTTTCCATCATTTTCTTACCTACAATTGTGCTGGCGGCCAGCAAAAATGCCATTGGAATTAAAGCAAGAAGAGTGAGGAATTTGTGCATTTGTGCCATTTTGATAATTGCCAGAGTGCCTAAAAATGCTGCATCGTGGAACATCAAAAATCCCCAGCCAAAACATTCCTGAATCGTATCTAAGTCGTTGGTAAATAAGCTCATTAAGTTACCGACTTTATTAACCTGATAATATTCACGGCTTAAATCTTTGGCGTGGTTGAACATTTCGTTGCGAAGGTCCGTTTCTACCTTAATTGCAGCATTAAAAATCGTAACACGCCATAGAAAACGCCCAAATACTACAATTAAAATAATCCAAACCATTGGCATACAGATTACGTCCAGTAAAAAATCCATATCAAAAGGCATTAAAATGCCATCTACCAAAACAGAACCATCATTCATACCATTAATGAGCATTTGATATAGATTAGGAATTTCTAATTGCAGATAGTCAACAACAACTAGCGCAATCAGACCGAGTAAAAGCCAACCGCCGTACTTTAGGTAATAGCGGTTGATGTGTTTTCCGAAAACCAAAATAATCACTCCCTATCAAAAATCGCTTTCCAATTATAATAACACAAATGTTCGATAAAGAAAAGATATAGGAGCAAAATTTGGGAGAAAATGGAGAAGGGTAGAAATGTTAGCTGGTAGATGATACAATTATATCTAGAGCTAGAAAGGAAAAAGGAGGAATTTGCATGGAAACAATTTGCAATAACAAAGCCAACCCATACCGTTTACATGATGTAAATATTGTTGATATAATAGCTGATTTCAATAAAATTAAAATGTATGTAAGCCCGGGAATGTTTGAAATAGAAGAACCTTATGACATTGTGGAAGGTCATATTGAATTTAACTGGGTGGAATGGGATTTTAGTTATGTATATATTTTAGATTTCACAGGGAATGAAGGAACATTTTTGGGTGAGAAGATGTTTTTGAAGGACTTTATTGCGAAGTACCCAGAATTTATATTTGAAATCTGTGATGAAACCTATGGGTTTAATCAGGCAAAGTATAGTGGGTATTTGATTCAAGATGGTAAACGAAAAGAATGTGTGATTGAGATATACCATGCGAAGGATATGGTATATGTGACGGAGCGATAAAGGGAAATTTAGATTTGTGGGGCTAACGCCTTGGCAAACGGAACACTTTGAACGGA
>CAZRLE010000066.1:0-10269 GCA_964600705.1 uncultured Lachnoclostridium sp.
AACTACCGCGTATCCAATGCAGAATGGATTTTTGCAGCAGCAGACGTTTCTGAACAGATTTCTACAGCAAGTAAAGAAGCATCCGGAACAGGTAATATGAAGTTCATGTTAAACGGTGCCCTTACAATCGGTACAATGGATGGTGCTAACGTAGAAATCGTAGAAGAAGTAGGTGCTGAAAATGCATTTATCTTCGGATTAAGCTCAGACGAAGTTATCAACTACGAAAACAATGGCGGCTACAATCCAAAGGAAATCTATAACATTGATACAGACATCCGTAACGTATTAACACAGTTAATCGATGGAACTTATTCTAATGGCGATTACAATATGTTCCGTGATATCTACACATCCTTGTTAGAACCAAACGGCAGCAGAGCAGACCAGTACTTTATCTTAAAGGACTTCCGTTCTTACGCAGAAGCACAGAAACGTGTTGGCGAAGCATATAAAGACCAGAAGGCATGGGCAAGAAGCGCTATGCTCAACGTAGCTAAGTGCGGTAAGTTCTCTTCTGATAGAACAATCGAAGAATATGTAAAAGATATCTGGCACTTAGAAAAAGTTAAAGTTACAATGTAACCACTTATAGGTAAAAGAAACTTGTAAGAATTTGTCTTGCAAGTTTCTTTTTTCTTTTAGAATAAGCAAATGCAAATTGGGAAAAATACAACTGAGGTGATGGATGTGAAAAAAGAAAAACTAAGCACTTTTTTCAAGGGAAAAGGTTTTTATGCGGCACTGGCAGTTGGATTAGTATCCCTGTTTGCCGTTGGCATCATAAATTCCAATACAATTTCCAACGATAATAACGATTTGGCACAAAATCCTTCCACTCAGATTGCTGAGAATGCCCAGCAGGGGGAAGATACAGATGAAAATACCAATGTAATAAATGAAAGCACAGGTGTTAATGAAAATGAACAGGTGAATGCAGAAATTCCTGATTTGGTAGAACCGGAAGCGGCAGTAAATCAGGCAATGGAAGAGGCAGAGGTACAGGAAGAAGCGCAGTCAGAATTGGAAAATCAGACAGCAGAAGTATTAAGTGGAGACAGCCAGATTAGTAACCTTGTATTTAACGAAGAGGAAGGCTTGGTGTGGCCGGTACAGGGCGATATACTCTTGAACTATAGCATGGAAAAGCCAATCTTTTTTGAAACACTGGCACAGTACAAATGCAATTCCGCACTTGTCATCGAAGCTAAAGAAGGAACGCAGATTTTTAGTGCTACTAAAGCTGTAATTACAGATATCGCCACAACCGATGAAACAGGAGTAACCATTACAGCTTCTATCGGAAATGATTATGAAGTGATTTACGGACAGGTTGCCGATGTACAGGTAAAAGTAGGAGATATCGTAGAAAAAGGAGACCTTCTTGGAGTTGTAGCAGCACCAACCAAATATTATATAGAAGAAGGAAGTAATCTGTATTTTAAAGTATTAGAAGCAGGAGAGCCAGTGAATCCTTTATTATTATTAAATTAGAGAATAAAGTTACAGTTGAAAGCAGAATGTGAAAACGATATGTTTTGTTTGGACTGTAACTTTTTTTGTGCAATTACATAAACTAACAACAAGTAGACAGAGTAGTGCAAGAACAAGAGGTAATGTGGATATTTTCCGGAATCAAGTCAGCAATTTGTGGATACATAGGAAATTCCTATCAAAACAAAAATTCGCAGCCGGTAAATTTTTTACAGTCAATACCCTCCCATGATAATGCACAAGAACGTCTGGCTGCTTGAAAATAGACGAATTCGAGGGTATCAGAGCAAAGAAAAATGCTCTGATACCTTCGGCGTTTTTAGGAAGTTGTAATTATTACAAAAAATATGGTATACTGGGCTAAATATTTACTATTAGAGAAGTCGGGAGAAGGTTATGATTCGAATTGCGATTGTAGAGGATGAGGATTTTTATGTAGCGCAGTTGATGGAGTATCTGAAACGCTATGAACAGGAAGAAAAAGAAGAATTTGATATCACAGTCTATCGAGATGGTGATGGAATTACCCAGAAGTACAAGTCTCAGTTTGATATCATCCTGATGGATATTCAGATGAAGTTTGTAGATGGAATGACGGCTGCAGAAGAGATTCGTAAGATTGACTCTAAAGTGGTTATCATGTTTATAACCAACATGACCCAGTATGCAATCAGAGGTTATGAAGTAGATGCTTTGGATTATATTTTAAAGCCGGTGGCTTATTTCGCTTTTAGCCAGAAATTAAGTCGTGCCATCCAAAGAATCCGTAAACGAGAAAGTAAATACATAACGGTTCCGGTAAAGGGAGGAATTCTCCGTCTGGAAGTTGAGAATATCTATTATGTAGAAAGTCAGGGGCATAATCTGATTTATCATACCAGTACAGGAGAACATTTGGTGTCCGGAACGATGAAGTCGGCAGAAGAGCAGTTGTTGGGGATGAATTTCTCCAGAGGAAATAAATGCTATCTGATTAATCTGGAACATGTGGAAGGTATTAAGGATAAATGTGCTATTGTAAAAGGAGAAAATCTTCAGATAAGCAGACCAAAGCTTAATGCCTTTATGCAGGATTTAACAAAGTATTGGGGGGATATTAAGTAATGCAGATGTTACCGGATATTCCAAGATTATATACGGCACTGGCAGAGTGGCTTGCCTGCCTGATGTGTATTATGACGGTAAAACGTAAAATAACCGGTTGGAAGTTAGCAGGAGCTTCGGGGCTGTTTTTAAGCTTGCAGGCTTCCTTTCTGGTTCTGACCAAGCAGACAGAAAATCATTTTTGGTGGCTTATTTGTATGGTAACGGCCGTGATTTTTATGTATGATTTTATTTATTTTTGTAGCGATATGAATCGAAAGGATGCTGCATATTACTGTGTTCATGCCTTTGTTATTGCAGAATTTGCAGCGTCTTTGGAATGGCAGTTGGATTGTTATTTTTATTATGGTCTGGGGCTTACCAGTCCCATGTTGGGGGCAGCCTGCCTTGTTATAGTATATTCGCTGGTGTATGCTGTTATTTTTCTTTTGTATCGAAGACCCAAAGGGCATGATGAGCCAATGGCAATTACCAATGGAGAACTTTTTTCGGGAATTGTCATAGCTATGGCAGTGTTTATGATGAGTAATCTTGGTTTTACTAATATTAGCACTCCATTTGGCGGACAGCAGCGCTCAGAAATTTTTAATATCAGAACCATTGTTGATTTAGGAGGCGTAGCAATTTTATATGCTTATCATGTACAAAGGTTAGATTTCCGTATGCGAAAAGAACTGGAAAGTGTGCAGACAATTTTACATAATCAGTACATTCAATATAAACAGTCACAGGAAGCTATGGATATCATTGATTATAAATATCATGATTTAAAGCATCATATTATAGCGCTTCGAGCAGAGGAAAGTGCAGAGAAACGTAATGATTATCTGGACGAAATGGAAGAAAAGCTGAAGGCCTATGAAGCTCGTACCAATACAGGGAATAAAGTATTAGATACACTTTTAACCAGCAAGAATCTGTATTGCATGAAAAATCATATTTCTGTCACAAATGTAGTTGACGGAACATTATTTGATTTTATGGACACTATGGATATTTGTTCCATTTTTGGAAATGCTTTGGACAATGCCATTGAATGTGAGAAAAAAATAAAAGAGAAAGAAAAACGTTTGATTCATATATCTGCATTTTCACAAAAGAATTTCCTGATTATCCGCTTTGAGAACTATTGTGAAAATGAACTAACCTTTAATGAAAACCTTCCGGTTACCACCAAAAAAAGCAAGGAATTTCATGGTTATGGTCTGAAAAGTATCCGCTATACCGTACAGAAATATGGTGGAGAAGTGGATGTCAGTGTAGAAGATAACTGGTTTATTCTGAAGGTGTTAATACCATTGCCGTAAAGTGATAGAAGGAGAGGATGGAGAGTTTGGTAGTGCAAAATGCACAAAAGTCGAGCGTTTTATTTGTATAAAATATGCAATGTGTTTGCAGTTTGTGCAAAAAAAGAACAGTTTATGCAGAAAAACTCACAAAAGCAAAAGTTTTGGTAAAATATCATCTATAAGATTAAACAGGGAGGGTAAACCATGTTAAGTGTAAACATTAATGACGTGATTAATGTCCTTAATACTTGTAAACCATACTTAATCGTAATTGGTGTTGCATTAGTATTAGCTTTAGTCGCAACAATTGCCGCAGGCAAAATGGAAATTCCAAAAAGAAAGCTGGTTCGCTCACAGAGCTGGATTGCAGCACTTTTGGTAGTAGTACTCGTAGTTAATATGATTTGCTTTGGACCAATGTCCAGTATGATTTCGCTGGCAACCGGTGAAGGTTCCATTTCAGATGAAACCGTAGAAGAAGCAAAAGAACTTTGTACTGATATTGCAGAAGAAGGTATTGTACTTCTTAAAAATGAAGGCAGCACACTTCCTTTAGATGCTTCTGCTACAAAGTTAAATGTATTCGGATGGTCTTCTACTAATCCGGTATATGGTGGAACAGGTTCAGGAAGCTTATCTTCTGAATACCCAACAGTATCTTTATTAGATGGTTTAAGAGGAGCAGGTTTTGAAGTAAATGAAGAACTTGTAAGCTTCTACACAGAATACCGTTCAAGCCGTCCAATCATCGGTATGTTTGGACAGGACTGGACTATTCCAGAACCAACAATCGAAGAATATGATGCAGCTGGTATTTTTGAATCTGCAAAGGCATTTTCTGATACAGCCGTAGTAGTAATTGCTCGTTCCGGTGGAGAAGGTGCAGACCTTCCATTAAGCATCGATGGTTCTGTTGATACTTTCTCAGAAGAAGGCAGTATGTTTGGTGCTTCCGGTGTTCGTTATACATCTAATCCAGATGATGCAGATGTAAACAAACATTATTTAGAGCTTTCTAATCGTGAAATTGCTATGCTTGAACGTGTAACAAGTGATTATGACAATGTAATCGTAGTAATCAATGCAGCAAATGCAATGGAACTTGGATTTGTAGATAAATATGATTCTATCAAATCTGTATTATTCTGCCCAGGTACAGGACAGACAGGTTTTGAAGCTTTAGGATCTATTTTAGCAGGTAGCGTAAACCCATCTGCAAAAACAGCAGATACTTTCGTTTACGATTTAACAGCAACACCAAACTATAACAACTTTGGTGAATTTGTATATGACAACATGGATGAGTTTGCTTCTGAAAGCTTTGGTATAGCAACTGTACCTAACTTTGTAAATTATGCAGAAGGCATTTATGTTGGATACCGTTTCTATGAAACAGCAGCGGTTGAAGGTTTTATTAATTATGATGATGTAGTTCAGTATCCATTTGGATATGGTCTTTCTTACACAGACTTTACTCAGGAAATGGGTGAAATCGTTGAGACAGATGGAACTATTACAATTGATGTAACAGTAACAAATACTGGTGCAGTAGCTGGTAAAGACGTAGTAGAAGTATACTACAACCCACCATACACAAATGGCGGAATTGAAAAATCTGCTGCTAACTTAGTTGCATTTGAAAAGACAGGAATGTTAGAACCAGGTGCTTCTGAAGTAGTAACAGTAACATTTGCAGTAGAAGATATGGCATCTTATGATGCAGATAAAGCAAAAGCATATGTGTTAGAAAAAGGTGATTACCTTATCTCTATCCGTGAAGATTCTCATACAATCATTACAGAAGAAGCTTATACAGTGGCTTCTGATATCGTTTACAGCGAAGGTAGAGAATCTGACGTAGTGGCTGCTACAAACCAGTTTGATGCAGCATATGGTGATGGAATTACATATCTTTCCAGAGAAGATGGTTTTGCTAATTATGCAGAAGCAACTGCAAGACCAACAAACTTCTCTATGACAGAAGAATACAAAGCAACATTTATGAATAACAGCAATTACGACCCATATGCATATAACAACGATGCAGATGAAATGCCAACAACTGGCGCAAAGAATGGTCTTGTATTAGCAGACATGAGAGGTCTTTCTTATGATGACCCACAGTGGGAATTATTATTAGACCAGTTAACAATCTCTGAAATGGATGCAATGATTGCCATTGGTGGATACCAGACAGCAGCAGCAGAAAGCGTTGGCAAGGTTCAGACAATTGACTGTGACGGTCCTGCTTCTATCAACAATAACTTTACAGGAAAAGGCTCTATCGGTTTCCCGGCAGCGGTTATGATTGCAAGCACATGGAACAAAGATATTGCTGAAAGCTTTGGTGAAAGCATTGGTAAGATGGCAGACGAAATGGGTGTATCTGGATGGTATGCACCAGCTATGAATACACATCGTTCCGCATTTGCAGGACGTAACTTTGAATATTATTCAGAAGATGGCGTTCTTGGTGGCTGGATGGCAGCTAAGGCTGTAATTGGTGCAGAAAAACATGGTGTATATGCTTACTTAAAACACTTTGCTTTAAATGACCAGGAAACACATCGTACCGATATGTTATGTACATGGGCAACAGAACAGTCTATCCGTGAAATTTACTTAAAACCATTTGAAATGGCAGTTAAGACAGGTGGAGCAAAGGCTATCATGTCTGCATTCAACTACATTGGTACAGTACCGGCAGGTGCAAACCCAGCATTATTAAACAACGTACTCCGTGATGAATGGGGCTTCCGTGGATTTGTATTAACTGACTACTATGGTGTATATGGCTTCCAGGATGCTGACCGTATGATTCGTAACGGTAATGACTGTATGTTAGTTGCTTACGACACAGAAACAAACCATGTAACAGATACAACAAGTGCAACTTCTGTAAAAGCAATGCGTCAGGCTTGTAAGAACATTATGTACACAGTTGCAAACAGCCGTGCTTATGCAACAGAAAATGCAGGTGGTTTAGCTGGATGGCAGAAGACAGCAATTGCAATTGATGTTATCTTAGTTGCAGGTCTTGCAGTACTTGAATTAAATGCATTAAAACGTTATAAAAAGAGAATGGCTGAAAAAGCTGAATAAAAGGATATAGGATTTTATAGAAAGGGAAATGGGTTCTATGCCTGCTTCCCTTTCTCTATAAAGAAACGTGACTCCTTTGGAACGATTGAAAGAGGAAAACGTTTCAGATGGGAGGATGTATGAAACATCAGGAATTAATCAGTAAGATGACGTTGGAAGAAAAAGCGGCATTTTTAAGTGGAAAGAATGTATGGCAGACCAGAGATTATGAACGACTTGGAATTTCCTCTATTTTCTGTTCAGATGGTCCTCATGGCATTCGTAAACAGGCAGGAAGTGGCGACCATTTAGGTTTGAATGCATCGTTGCCTGCAACCTGCTTCCCAACAGCAGCAACCATTGCTAACAGTTGGAATGAAGCGTTGGGAGAAGAAATAGGAACAGCCTTAGGTGAAGAAGCTTCCGCACAGGAAGTGCATATTGTATTAGGACCGGGATTAAATATTAAAAGAAGTCCTCTTTGCGGTCGTAATTTTGAGTATTTTTCAGAAGATCCATATCTTGCCGGAAAAATGGCAGCTTCTTACATCAGAGGAATTCAGAGCAAAGGTGTATATGCTTGTCCAAAGCATTTTGCCGTAAATAGTCAGGAACTTAGAAGAATGGCTATGAACTCTGTACTGGATGAAAGAACATTAAGAGAAATCTATTTGACAGGCTTTGAAATTGCTGTAAAAGAAGGCAATGCAAAAGCAATTATGACAAGTTACAATGAAATTAATGGCACTTATGCCAATGAAAATAAACATTTATTACAGGAAGTGCTTCGTGGCGAATGGGGCTTTGACGGAATGGTAGTAACCGACTGGGGCGGCTCTAATGACCATACGGCTGGTGTGGCAGCAGGTTCTAACTTGGAAATGCCAGCACCGGGACTGGACTCCGCAAGACAGTTAATTGCTTCTGTGAAGGAAGGCAGACTTACAATGGAAGAGTTAGATGCCTGTGTGGATGATTTGCTGGGTGCAGTACTGGAATTAACAGAAAATAGTAAAACAAGAAGGACAGCCTTTGATGAAAAAGCACATCATGAACTGGCGAGAAAAGCAGCCGCTGAAAGTGCAGTATTATTAAAAAATGAAGACAATTTATTGCCTGTATCAAATACTGCAAAAGTAGCCATTATTGGTGATTTTGCATTTGAGCCAAGATATCAGGGCGCAGGTTCTTCTATGGTAAATCCAACAAAACTGGAAAGTATTGAAACAATAGCAGACAGCTATGGTATGCAGATTGTTGGAATGGTAAAAGGGTATCAAAGAACCGGGGAAACAGATGAAGCATTAAAGAAGGCAGCCGTAGATTTGGCAGCAACAGCAGATGTTGTATTATACTTCTTTGGTTTAGATGAATTAAGTGAATCCGAAGGCTTAGACCGTGAACACATGCGTATTCCACAAAACCAGATTGCACTTTTAGAGGCAATGGCACAGGTAAACAGTAATATCGTAGGGGTTTTAAGTGCAGGAGCATCTGTTGAAATGCCATGGCATACAAGCTGCAAGGCGATTTTGCATGGTTATTTAAGTGGTCAGGCTGGTGCGGGAGCGATTCTTGACATCCTGACCGGTAAGGTGAATCCATCTGGTAAATTAAGTGAAAGCTATCCAATTCATCATGAAGATACACCTGCATTTTATAACTTCCCTTCCAGAGAACGTAATGCAGAATACAGGGAAGGTATTTATGTGGGATATCGCTATTATGATACAGTAAAAGCACAGACACAGTATCCATTTGGATATGGACTTTCTTATACAACCTTTGCATATTCCGATATGCAGGTAAAAGATGAGGGAGTATCCTTTACAATAACCAATACAGGCGAAAGAGATGGTGCAGAAGTAGCACAGCTCTATGTGTCACTTCCTGATGGAAAAGTATTCCGTCCGGAAAAGGAATTAAAAGGTTTTAAGAAAGTATACTTAAAGGCTGGTGAAAGCAAACAGGTATATATTCCATTTGATGATAAGACATTCCGTTATTGGAACGTAAAGACTAACAGTTGGGAACAGGAAGCTGGTAATTATAAAATTTTAGTAGGAGCCAGTGTAGAAGATATCAGACTGGAGAGTGTGCTAGCAGTAACTGGAACAACTGAGATGTTGCCATATACAAAAGAAGAAATGCCGGCGTACTATTCTGGTCAGATTAAACAGGTGGACGATAAGGAATTTGAACTTTTGTTAGGCGGTCCAATTCCTTCCGGAAAATGGAATGGTAATTTAGGACCAAATGATGCAATCTGCCAGTTATATTATGCGAAGAGCGGTTTGGCAAGATTAGTATATAAAGTGCTAACATCTATGAAGAAGAAAAGTGAAGCCAAAGGAAAGCCTGACTTAAACATTTTATTTATCTATAACATGCCATTCCGTGGCATTGCCAAAATGACCAATGGTATGGTAAGTATGGAAATGGTAGATGGAATGGTAGAAGTAGTCAACGGACATTTCTTCAAAGGTATGAAGAGGGTAATAGGCGGCTTCTTTAGAAATAGCAAAGAAAACAAAGCTTATGAAGCAAAATTGAAACAGTAAAAAGAAAGACTATAGATAGATTTATCAGAGCAATACTGTTTTTTCTTAAATAGTCGCGGCATGGAGGAAGAAAAATGGAGACATTAAAAAGAATTTGGAATAATTTCGCAGAAAGTCATCCAAATGCAGCAAAATGGGTGCGTGAGGGAGGATTATTTTTCCTGTTCAGCAACTTAGTTACAGTGATTCAATATATTATTTATGCATTCCTTCCAAATTTATTAGGATTAGAACTGGCAGGAACTGAATGGAGCTGGCCTGCAATTCCGGCAAAGCTTTTTGGAATTGAGTTTACATGGAATGCCATTGGTTATGATGTATTATACGATGCAGCAGGAAATGTAATTATCGGTGGTGGACTTGGTTACCTGATAGCCATGTTAGTAGGGTCCTTCCTAGCACAGGTTATCAACTTCCCATTACAGAGAAACATTACCTTCCGTAGTAAAGGAAATCCTTGGTATCAGGCAATGTGGTACTTTATTGCATGGGTAGTTATTACCTTTATCGTAAATTCCATCAACTGTGTATGGGTTGCAGTAGCAAGTGTGCTGCTTCCAAACTGGTTGTACAATATCGGAACCACAGTTCTTATGGGTGGAATTTCAATGGTAATTTTCTTCTTTGTATTTAAGATTATCTTCCCAGAGGGAGAAGCAAAGAAGAACTAAGAATTAGATTTGTGGGGCTAAAACCTCGAACGCCACCCCACCCCTACACCAGTATTTTTCTTGCAACTG
>CAZRLE010000067.1:0-10056 GCA_964600705.1 uncultured Lachnoclostridium sp.
TATTAGTAAAACAATACTTGAAGAATTTTGCCAAGTGCGGTTCGAAAGTGCAAGCTTGTCGACGAAAGGACCGCACAATAGGGGCAAAATTCGAAAGTATTCCGTTTTACTTTAGTTCGAAAGGTTGCCAGTAAAATATATTCACTTTGTTCTTTTTCAAAGACTTCCTCGAAATCAAAGTCATATCATAAAAGCCACCGCAGAAAGTCCGTCCGTTCAAAGTGTTCCGTTTGCCAAGGCGTTACCCCAACACCTCTAAATTTATGCCAGATACTCCCTTAAAATCTCCTCAATCAGCTTTTCCTGTTCCTTTGCAGCCGCTATCTCTGCTTTCGTTTTGCGAGCTTCTTCTCTTTCTCTTTTTGCTGCTAAGGCTTTTTCCTTTTTCTTTGCCTCTCTGTCCTCTTCAAAGTAAGCATTTCGATAGGCTTCCATTTCCTCTGGACTTAATAGCTCATTTTCTAACTTTGCTTTTAAATAGTTTTCCAGATATTCCTTAATATTGCAATATAAAAACTGCTTTTTCTTACTGATGTCAAAAATAATCTGTGCAGCTATCAACACCGTCACCACAATAATCCCCATTCCCAATGTGTATAAAAAAGCATGTTGTCCACAATTAAAGTAATATGCGAAAAAGCCGCCAACAATAGCAATTGTCATGCTTATTGCTATCATTTGTCCACATATTCTTTCCCATGTGCATAAGAATATCCCAAGGAATTTGTGTCTATTCACATGTTTATCCACAAAACTATCCACATTATTCACTTTTAACTTTAACTGATAACAGGTTTCGAAGCGAAGACGCATCTGTTTGAGCAGCTTATTTTCTGAATTCCCCATATCAAAAGATGCTTTTAATAATCTCTGATAAATTGTGTTGCAAATCAAATCTGCCAAAAGTCCTAAGATGCCAATTCCTGCCATGACATAAATTAAAATGTTATTTTGGTACAAGTATGTAATATTCATTCTTTTCCCTCTCTCTTTCTTTTTAAAGTGTCTTAAATATGCTACGATTCCCTTCGTCATCTCAAATCAAAAAATCGTTATGCAAGCATAGGATTCTTTTGATTTAGACTGACCAGTGAACTGTAGCCCCAAATATACCACATGTAATTTCATTTGAAAACAAATTTCCATCGACAAAACCTGTCAAAACGCAACGCCATACAGCCAAAAAGCCCATTCCATGCCGTTTGCACAGAATGAAAACCCTGTTGCAAAAATCCGCCATTTGGTATAGAATGAGTTGACACATGAAAACAGAACCAAAAGAAAAGAGATGAAAGACATGATTTACAAAACAAGAGGAACCTGTTCCAGAGAAATTCACATCGAATTAGATGGAGACACATTAAAATCCGTTAAATTTATCGGCGGTTGCGACGGCAACTTAAAAGGAATTACAGCTTTAGTTACTGGCATGAAAGTAGCAGATGTTATTTCTAGGTTAGAAGGCATCCAGTGTCATACAAAAGGCACTTCCTGCCCTGATCAGTTAGCAAGAGCATTAAAAGAGCTGGCATAGTTTTCATGCCAGCTTTATTCATATACTATAATATAATACTACGAAAGGTATAGGTAAGTATTTTATGAAACGTATTGTATTAACCGGTGGCGGTACTGCCGGACACGTTACTCCTAATATCGCCCTTCTTCCAAAGCTTCGTGAAGAGGGTTATGATGTACATTATATCGGCTCCTACGAAGGAATTGAGAAAAATCTAATTGAAGAATTTGATGTTCCTTATTATGGAATATCCTCCGGTAAATTACGCCGTTATTTTGACCCTAAGAACTTTTCTGACCCATTTAAAGTAATCAAAGGTTATGCAGAAGCTTCTTCCCTTATCAAGAAATTAAAACCAGATGTGGTATTTTCTAAAGGCGGCTTCGTTTCCGTTCCAGTTGTTCTGGCTGCCAAACGAAGAGGAGTTCCTTGTATCATTCACGAATCCGACATGACACCGGGACTTGCTAATAAGATTGCTATCCCTTGTGCCAAAAAAGTATGCACTAATTTCCCTGAAACTATCAAAAATATTCCCGGAAATAAAGCAGTCCTTACAGGCTCTCCAATCCGTCAGGAATTATTTGAAGGAAATAAAGAAAAAGGCTTGGCATTTTGTGGATTTACAAATGAAAAACCAGTCCTTTTAATTATTGGCGGAAGCCTTGGCTCTGTTGTGGTAAATGATGCGGTTCGTGCTATTCTGCCACAATTATTAGAACAGTTCCAAATTATTCACCTTTGTGGAAAAGGTAAAATGGATGAAAGTTTAAATGGTACAAAGGGCTATGTTCAATTTGAGTACATCAAGCAGGAATTAACTGATTTATTTGCTGCTTCTGATTTAATTATTTCCAGAGCCGGTGCTAATGCCATCTGCGAAATTCTTGCCCTCAAAAAGCCAAATATTTTAGTTCCACTTTCTGCACAGGCAAGTCGCGGCGACCAGATTTTAAATGCAAAATCATTTAAGAAACAGGGCTTTAGCTATGTCATTGAAGAAGAAGGATTAAATAAAGATTCTCTTATGAATGCAGTGAATGAAGTATTTGCAAATCGCGAGAAATATGTAGCTGCCATGGAAAAGAGCCCACTTAATGATGCGATTGAAACTATTATGCGATTGATTAAAGAAGTACAGAAATAATTTAAAAGTGGGTGAAACTACCAAACAGGCTCCAGTACATACAGGCTGCCTTTAGGAATAGTTTCACCCATTTAATCAATTATGAGGAGAACGTATGAATTTCTTAAAGAAAAATGGTAAGGGATTACTTTTATGTCTGGCAATTGCTATTCCATCCTAGTTTTTAGGAAAAACCTTTCCAATTATCGGTGGAGCAGTAATTGCTATTATTACAGGCATGATTGTTACCCTGTTTATTAAAGATAAAACCTCTTTGGAAGCAGGTATTAAATTCACTTCCAAAAAGATACTTCAGTGGCCTAGGCAATTTCTGTTATTTTCTTCTTCAATGTACTGGTGGAAAGCCAATTGTTATGGGATTCTGTTGTTGGAGTGGAATTACCGCTGTAAGTTTGATTATGCAAAGAATATTAGGACTTTGGTAATAACCAAAGAGTTGTTATCGTTAATGGAGATTATACAAGTTAAAACTCTTTACATTTTTGGACAAATATCTACTTTTGGTAAATGACACAAATGTACACAATCTGATATACTGCCAAAAGATGACATCTCTTGAGGGAGTAATTCACACGAAAGTGCGGTTTGTCAACATTCTCGGCGTAAGTCTGGCAAACCTTAAAGAATGAGACTCAGGTATATTGTAAAACCAATATACCTGGGTCTTTTATTATGTCATAAACCAAGCTAACAAAAGCAAATATAAGAAAGGTGATTATTTATTATGGAACAAATGATGCAAAGTACCCCATTGGCTATGATTATGCTCGTAATCGGATTTGTATGTCTTGTAAAAGGTGCCGATTATTTTGTGGAAGGAAGCTCCAGCGTGGCAAAACGATTAAACGTACCTTCTATTATTATTGGTTTAACCATTGTTGCAATGGGAACCTCTTTACCGGAAGCTGCCGTAAGTATCAGTGCCTCTGTCCAGGGCAATAATACCCTTGCAGTCAGCAATGTAGTTGGTTCTAATATTTTTAACTTAATGGTTGTAATTGGTATGTGTGCTATTCTTTCCTATGTGCCAGTTGAAAAATCCACATTAAAAAAGGATTTTCCATTATCAATTGTATGTGCCGCCCTATTATTATTACTTGGTTACATAGGAATGTCTTTGGGTCACATAGATGGAATTATCTTATCCATACTGTTCATCCTGTTTATTATCTCCATGGTTAAGGAAGTTACCAATGCAAAAAACAATGGGCTACCTTCTAATGATGATACAGACGACTACAAAGAAATGTCTGTTTTAGAGTGTATTTTATCCATTGCAGGTGGCATGGTAGCCATTGTCATTGGTGGTGATGTCGTTGTTGATTCTGCTACCACAATCGCAACTGCTTTTGGTCTTAGCCAGACCTTAATCGGCTTAACTATCGTTGCCATGGGAACTTCTTTACCAGAACTTGTGACTTCCGTAGTTGCAGCCCAAAAAGGAGAAGTTGGTATGGCACTTGGAAACGCCATTGGTTCCAACATTTTCAATATTTTAATGGTACTTGGTCTTTCCGCCACAATCAGCCCGGTTGCTTTTATTTCAGAAAACATAATTGATATTATTATTCTAATCATATTCAGTTTAATTGTATGGGCAGTCGCATGGAAAAAGGAAGGCATTGGCAGAAAAGAAGGTATTGGAATGGTTGTTATGTATGCCATCTACATGATTTACATCTGTATGAGATAAAATTTCGGACAAATATTTATAAATGTCCCATTTGTAACTAAAAAAAAATTATTGACCTATTCATTCTTTTCATGTTAAAATCCTGTTAAACATAAGGGAGTAGTCAACACGATTGTGTGTTGGAATCAACATCATGGATTCATTCCTGGTTCCAACTGAAATGACGAGACTTATCTGCAATTGTAGGTGAGTCTTTTTTTATTTACACGAAGACATAAGACAAGCCCCCTAACAAGCTATACTCGAGAAAAGGAGCATCACTATGGCAGATTCCAATATAACCAAAAGAGCTTTAGCAAATTCCTTAAAAACACTAATGCTGGAAAAACCATTTGATAAAATTAATATTAATGATATCTGTGAACCATGTAATATGAATCGAAAAAGCTTCTATTATCACTTTAAAGATAAATACGATTTAGTAAATTGGATTTTTGATACAGAATTTATGGAATTTGTCGGTCAAAAATCCCTCCTTCAACCTTGGGATTTTTTTAAAGAACTTTTAAATTACTTTTATGAAAATCGTAGATTTTATCGAAAAGCTCTACAAATCAAAGGACAAAACAGTTTTTCCGACCATTTTCATGAATATATGGTTCCTGTCGTCATAGAATTTCTTAAAAATGCCTATCAGGAAGAACACAAAACAGAACATACTGACTTTTTTACTTTATTTGTTACAGATGCCATTACTTGTGCCATTGAACGCTGGCTGTTAGATAAAAACTGCTTATCCTCTGATGAATTTTTTGAATTACTATTATCCTGTATTATCAGCGTACACAAAAAAGTAACCCGGGATATCCAGCTTTTGGAAAATTCCCGGGAATACAACGGAGAGCACGATTAACTGCTTATTTTGGAAATGCCTTCTTTAATATTTCCTTTAAACTATTTTCATAAAAATTATATTCTCTTCCCTTTGTCTGTCCGGCAACAGAATGTAACTGCCCTTCCTTATCAAAACCTGCCGTACAGACATCGGTGGATATAATACTGTCAATAAATTGATTATCGTAGATTATATCCATTGGAATTAGTTGATTTTTCTGTTGTGCACGTGCCCCTCGAATGTACTGATATACTTCTGCTCTTGTCTCCTTTGAGCTTACATTTCCAGCTCTGAAAAAGCCAAAAATCGGATGAAGTTTTTCCATCTCCGATAATACAGCGCCAGACAAAACCTCATCTACATCCCCATCATCATAGTTCTTATTAATACCATACGGAAACTTTTTTTCTCGCAGAATTTTACAAGCTGCCTGTACATATTCGTCCCAGTTTATTACAAAAAGCAAATTCTTACATTTTTTTGCCTGCTCTAATAGTTCTTCTGTCATATTCTCTCCAGAGATAAATATAATAAATGCACAATCATCCTGCTCCATACACAGGCGAAAAATATCTGCTGTCAAAGTCCTGCAATAAAGGAACCATGTATATATTCCTAATTCCTTTCCTTCACAAATTAATATACGGCTTCCATTAAGAACTGTCGGACAGCTTTCTTCATCAATTACCAGAGAAAGACTCCATGGAACATTAAAATGCTTTTCTTCTTCTATTCTCCTTATTACTTTAGCACCAGCAGTACAACTATTATATCCAATGTTCATTCCAATACTTAGCAGTCTTTCTGTGTCTACATGACTAACCGCATCCTCTACTAATCCGTAATATGCACTTTTTTCATTTCCAAGCATTCCCTGTGCCGTCTGAAAAAAATATTTTTGAAATCTTCCATTAGAAAAATTAAGTGCCATATCCACAAGATTCCTTATACTGCGTTCCGGATCCCCTTGTATCTCTTTCACTGCCTGTCTGACTGTTGTCTCTATTAACACACGTGCAATATCACTCATATTCTTACCCTCGCTTTCTTCTCATTTTTCCAACTAGCTGTATTCTTAAAACTTTCGCTTCTTATAATTATTTAAATCTTAGTAAGTACGCTTCTCAGTCTCAACGGACAGATTTTTATTTTTGTCTAAATATGTAACACATTTTATTATTGTTGCCTTTTTAGACACCCTAAAGTCTTTGTCTGATGCAAGGAAAGGCTATTTTTCTTATAATCACTGTAAATTCAATCCAAACTTTAAACGACTCATTCAAAATGACAACTATGTTTTACAACACGAATACGAAAAAGGAGATATTCTATGTCAGAAAACAAAACAAAAGATATTATGCAGCAATTTGCAATTAAACAGGCATTAGGTTATTTAGAAAAAGACCCGGAAAAAAATGCAATTAAATTAATGGATATGGTTGACCGTTTTTCTCCGACAGACTGGTACGCTGAACCACGAAAGGCCATTCGTACTGTGCTGGAAGAGAAAAACAACTGGTATGACTTAGTTCTTCGTATTTATGAATTAGATCCGGAAGTTCGCAAAACCTTCTTTGAAAACTTCATTTTTAACTCTGCATTAAAGGGAAGTGCTATTCAGGAAGAAATTGCAGAAAAAAACAACTGTAATGTACCTTGGGCCATTCTCATGGACCCAACTTCCGCCTGTAATTTAAAATGCACCGGATGCTGGGCGGCAGAATACGGACATCAGTTAAATCTCAGTTATGAAACTTTAGATTCCATTGTAACCCAGGGAAAAGAGCTCGGTGTTTACATGTACATCTATACCGGCGGTGAACCTTTGGTTCGCAAAAAAGATTTAATACGTCTGTGCGAAAAACACTCCGACTGTGAGTTTTTATCCTTTACAAACGGCACATTAATTGATGAAGAATTCTGTCAGGAAATGCTTCGTGTCAAAAACTTTGTTCCGGCAATTAGTCTGGAAGGCTTCGAGGATGCCAATGACGGACGAAGAGGCAATGGTGTATATGAAAAGGTTATGAATGCCATGAAACTGTTAAAAGAACATAAGCTTCCATTCGGTATTTCTACCTGCTACACCAGTAAGAACTTCGAAGATGTAAGCAGTGAAGCATTTTTTGATTTAATGATTGAAAACGGTGCTTTATTTGTATGGTTCTTCCACTATATGCCAGTTGGAAATTCTGCTGTACCGGAACTTTTACTTACACCGGAACAAAGAACAGAAATGTACCATCGTATTCGCCATTTCCGAGAAACAAAACCTATTTTCTCAATTGATTTCCAGAATGATGGTGAAGTAGTCGGAGGCTGTATTGCCGGAGGCCGCCGTTATTTCCACATCAATGCCAAAGGAGATGCGGAACCATGTGTATTCATTCACTATTCCAACGCAAATATTCATGACAGTTCCCTGCTTGAAATACTAAAAAGTCCTTTATTCCAGGCATATCATGATAATCAGCCATTTAACAAAAACCATCTTCGTCCTTGCCCAATGCTGGAAAATCCGGAAGCATTAAGAAAAATGGTAAAAGAAACCGGTGCTGTTAATACAGATTACCAAGAGCCTGAGAGCGTAGACCACTTATGCAATAAGTGTACACCTTATGCCGAAAACTGGGCTCCAGCAGCCCAAAAGCTTTGGGAAGAACATCATCCATTAGAAAAATAGCTTTAAGAGAGGAATGGGTAACATATATGAATTATCAAATTTTTGCAGATGCTACATCTGATTTAAGCAACGAAATGCTTTCTGCACTTCCACACATTGAAATTCTTCCAATGGATATTGAAATCGATGGAGCTATCTATACTTATGGTCCATCTGGTAATCTTACTGTAAAAGAATTTTACGAAATGCAAAGAGCCGGAAAGTTTGCCAAAACAAGTCAGGTAACTCCAGAAACCTTTAAAACAGCCTTTGAACCTTATTTGAAGGATGGAAAGGATATTTTATATTTAGGATTTTCTTCCGGCATGTCCGGAACCATGAATTCAGCCAATCTGTGTGCAAGAGAACTGGAAGAAATTTATCCGGAAAGAAAAATTATTTGTATTGATACCTTGTGTGGTTCTGTCGGAGAGGCTTTTCTTATATACGAAGCAGCCAAAAGACAGGCTGCCGGTATGAACCTTGAGGAGCTTGCCAACTGGATATTAGACAGCCGTCTTAAAGTATGTCACTGGTTTACTGTAGACACCTTCCAGCATTTGCTCCATGGCGGACGAGTATCTGCTGTTGCTGCCATGGCAGGCACAGTATTAAACATAAAACCACTGCTTCGCATCGATGAGGAAGGCAAGCTGCAGGTGGTGGAAAAACCCAGAGGAAATAAGCAGGCATTAAAAATAAAGCTGCAACACATGGAGCAGAGCTGGACACCTGAGTGCAGCAAGTTAGTTGTTATTGGACATGGCGACACTCCTGAAAATGCTGAAAAGTTAAAAGAAGCTGTTTCCACACAATTTCCTGAAGCAGAAATTTATATATCTGATATCGGACCTGTAATCGGGGCACATACCGGTCCTGGAATGGTAGCACTGATTTATTGGGGTGACAGTCGATAATTACAGAAAAATCCCGGCAAAATGAATTACCGGGATTTTTTTATATAATCTGTTATTTTATTTCTACACCTTGTATCCTGCCTTTTCCTTTATACATGTATCTTCATATCTCCGCCTTTAATCCAGTTCATTTTTCTTAAAAGTTCAGACATTCCAAGACTGATTACTCCAGGCAAGATAATATGCATCATAAAAATTAAAAGCATGGTTGCAACTGTTCCTTTATTCCCTGCCATCTTGTAATAGGCGGAAATCTGCCCTGCAAATCCTCTGGTTCCCATACCACAGCCTGCTGCCGAATTCGTCATTCGAAGAAGACACACCGATATTGGTCCCAGAATAGCACTTGCCACTACCGGTGGAATTAAAATTAACGGATTATGGAACAGATTCGGAAACTGTAACATACTGGTTCCAATTCCCTGTGTAAATAATCCGCCTGTTTTATTTTCACGATAGCTTGCCACCGCAAAGCCAATCATGCTACAGCACACACCAATAGTCGCCGCACCACAGGCAAGTCCCGACATTTTAAGAGAAGCTCCCAGTGCCGCCACATGAATTGGAAATACTGCTGCCAAGCACATAAGTACAGCCACTACCATTCCCATAATAAGACTATCCTGTGCCGCCCCCCATTTAATCAACTTCGCCAGTTCATTTACCAGTCTTGCAATATAAGGACCTGAAAAATGTCCTGCCAAAGTTCCTACTAATATTGATACAAATGGTGTCAAAAGCAAATCAAAGCTTGTCTTATCTGCAATCATTTCACCAACTAAAATCCCTGCAACTGCTGCCACAAATGCCCCCAAAGGTTCCGAAGACGCAGCCGAGTATCCGACCATCCCCGTTATAGCCGCAGAAATCACCACCAAAGGACTTTCATTCATCTTATAAGCAACACCAACGCCTACACCAGCTCCAGTAACAGAAATCGCTGCCTTCCCCATAGTTACAAACAAATCACCAATCTGTCCCGGAGTCAGATTCCCTATCTGCTTTAATATCGTTCCTATTATCATGGTAACAAAAAAGCCAATGACCATTCCGCTAAATCCATCCGAAAATACACGTTTAATTCCTGACATAAATTCTCATCTCTTTCTGTATACATTTGCTATCAAAAGTATTATACTGATAACCGTGTCAAAAGTCAAAACGCAGACACCTTGAATTTGGGTATTTATAAAACTTCGCATAACAAGAATTATGCAAAGAAGGTTATGTAGGATTTTTATACTACATTTTGGACGGCAGGCTCTATGATAATAAATTTTACTTGC
>CAZRLE010000068.1:0-9977 GCA_964600705.1 uncultured Lachnoclostridium sp.
AAGGGAACCAATGGTGATAATAGTACAAATGTAATCAGCATACCAGTTAAATTTACAGTAAAATCTGCTAATTCATCAAGTGGTGGTTCATATGGTGGTTCTTACGGAGGAACTTCCAGTGGTTCTACATCTGAATCCAAAGATACTGTTACAACAACTACAGAAACCAAGGAAGATGGAACTAAAGTAGAAACAACAACAGAAACAAAAGCGGACGGAAGTACAAAAGTTGTTGTAACTAAGACAGATATAACAGGCAATGTAAAAGTAACCATAACAGAAACAGCAGTAGATGGTACGGTTGTAAAAACTGTAATAAAGAAATCCGCTGACGGAACAGTAACAGAAACCAAGGCAAAAATAACGGTTGTAGGTATAGAAAACACACAGAACTCTGAAGTGGAAGCTGAATTAACAGAGGAATTATTAAAACAGATTTCAAATAACTTATCCGGTGCAGATACAACAATTACTGTTATCGTGTTAAAGAAAGAAGGAACTATTGCATATAAGGTTGTAGCTAACACAGCAGACCTGAAAGCAGGAGAAAAACTCTACATTGTAGCAAAAAATAATAAAACTGGAGAATATACACTGGTAGATAAAACTGTTTACCAGACTTCCGAAAATGGTAATATCGACATTTCTATGTCGGTCAAAAAGAAATATGTTCTTTTAAATGAAGCAGATATGGCAGAAGTAACTAAAAAGATTCTGGCAACTGTAGCTTTTAAAGACAATGAAAAGCTGGTAAAAATTAAACAGAAAATGAAAATTGGTGAAAAAGCTGAAGCGGAATTTTCAGAAGAGCTTAACATGGATAATGTAGAAAAAGTTACCTATGTAAGCAAGGATAAGAAAGTGGCATCTGTAAACAAAGCGGGTGTTGTGAAAGCAAAAACAGAAGGCAAAACAACAGTTAAAGTATTTGTAACCCTTAAAAATGGAGTAACTAAAACATTAAAAATGAGGGTAGTAGTAAAATAAAAGCAAGCCATAAGTAAGACGTAAGCAAGGAGGATTGCGATGAAGAAAGACAATTTTTGGAAAAGAATTTGCTGTTTGGTGCTTTCTGCAATGTTTATAGTGCTTGCAGGTGCAACACCGGCACAGGCGGTTACCATGACCTGGGTGGATATCAGGGATTTTAAACCATTGCATAATGCAGTGACGTTTGAAACTTATACAGAGATACAGGCAGATACATCACCTTACGATGGAAAGCATTATTACAGGGAAACCATATCGAAAGGTGAGATTGTATATATTGAGCTTTTGTACGTGACCTGTACCGGCTCATACTATGTCGTGAACTATGAAGGAAAAGTCTACTATGTGAACAAATCAGCCATTGGGGAACAGAAAAAGGTGAATACACCGAAACGAAAAACCAACGCTGATGTAGTAGAAAAGAAAGGCTTAGCCGGAGATGTGCTACAGGGAGATGATTACTGTTATGTTTATTCTCTTCCGGATGACAGTAAACCGGAAAACTGCTATGCTTGTGTTCCTGCCGGAACTAGTGTGCAGATTCTGGATGCCGACTATAACGATGACTGGATGAAGGTTCAGTATGGAAAGTACTATGTCTGCTATATGAAAAAAGAGGATGTTAATGTAAAAGATGCTTATCTGGCAGGTGCGGGTATTCAATATCAGCCATTTATAAAGCTTGCCAAAAAAGCGAAGCTGACTTACAAAGGTATCTTAAAAGATTACGACGAGACGTTAACAAAAAAGGAATTATGCAGATTGGCTGTACTTTGGTACAAGGCGATGGGAAATGAACTGCCAAAGCAGGCAACCACATCACCATTTAAGGATACCAAGGATAAGTATGTAATTATGGCTCATCAGCTGGGTATTATAGAAAGTACTTCTGATAAGACATTTTCGCCTAAGGAAAAACTGAAGGCAAGCACTTATAATGCCATCATAGACCGATTGATGGAGGTTACAAATGCATCAAGCGATGCTCGTGCAGTGGCACGAAAAGCGGGTTGGACAGAAAGCAAGGTAACCAGAGATGAAGCAATCTACAGACTCTATCAGGCATTGTTGCCAAGCTTGGAGACAGGATATCTGGTGTGTGATAGTCAGGTGGGTTATATGATTGCACCATTTGACAACCAGGATGTGTGTCTGGATGTCTGGGAAGAAAGCCGCGAAGAAGGTACAGTTATTGGACTTTGGCAGTGTAAGGGCAGTGCCAATCAAAGATTTTACTTTGATTACGACTGCGGAATTTATTCCTTGAAAAACGTGAATTCTTTATATACTTTGAGCTTTTCCTCCAATAAAGTATGCCAGCGTTTAAAGGGATATAAAAGTCAGATTATAACAATTGAATACAATGATGATGGAAGTGTATGCATTAAGAATGGATACGGTCAGTATCTGGATCTTGAGGATGGAACCCCAGAGTCCGGTGGAATGCTGACTTTCAAGGAAAAATCCGGAAGTAGCTCACAGAAGTTTGTATTTAAATATGAATAACAAAAAGTAAAGGTAGGAAAGCAATATGACAAAGCGAAGATTTTCGATGTTTTGGGTACTGGCGGTTACGCTGATTCTGAGCTTTTCGTCAGTAACAGCCTATGCAGCAGACGGAGTAATGGTGGCATATGATGCAATCAGTAAAGCCTTCGGTGTCGGCAAATTTACAGTAAGTGCTGATACCACGGAACAAGATGTATTGGAGCATGCAAAAAAAGCACTGCCTTCTGACAGTACGGTGACAGTGGAGGTTAAGGATTTTAAAAATACTCCTGCACCGGAAGCGGAGGAGGGTGGAAATACCACTTATGGAGTAGTAGAGGCCAATATTGTTATAATGCAGGGTTCAGAACGCATGGTGGTTAATGTAAGACAGCTGGTTCCAAAGGCAAAGACCTCCGATGAGAATAAACTCACGGAAGACTGGGAAGCAATGTCCCATGCAATGCACCAGGTAGAGATTACCAACAAGACGACAGAAGAAGAGTTGTTAAAGGTAGCCCTTTCAGCGGCGAAGCATGGCACTACTGCTGAGTGGACCAAATTTATCAAAGTGGATGCGACCTATGAGAAAGCAGGCGACCTTACCGGTTATATGACCATGACATTAAATGGTAAGACTAAAGAACTTCGTTTCCATGAAGACATTCCAATGCTTGTGAGAAAACGTCCAACTACGAAGCAGTGTGATGTGAAGGAGATGGAATGGGAGATTCTCAGACAGACCAATATTGAACGATATAAGGAAGGGCTTAATCTGCTGACAATGGTTTCACCACTTCAGGGTGTAGTTTGTATCCGTGCGGAAGAGGAGTATGGAGCAGAAACGAAAGACCATTACAGACCGGATGGAACCAGCTTCCGTACAGCAGTTCCGGCCTCTTTTGAGAATGCGGGATTAGGTGAAAACCTGTTTCAGTGTAAGGCAACCAATGTAAATGCCACAGCGGCAGTAGTTGGCTGGATGAACAGTAAACCACATCGTGAAAATATTTTATATAAAGATTATGATTACATCGGTGTAGGTGTTTATGATACCCAGGCGGTTCAGGTTTTTGCAATTTCTAAGAATAAGATTGTTTCCTATAAGACCAGCGCCGGTAAGAAGACCTTCAACAGCGTAGAGGAAATGGAAGGCGAGTATCTGATCTGCAAGGACAGCTCAGGACTCAAATCTTATCTGCCACTTGATACTTCCTATATGACAAAGGTAAAAGGCGGCTACACATTAAAACTCAATTCAGACAAAACAATCAAACTGAAAATTAAGAACAGTTCGACAAATAATAATACATCATCAAAGAGCCAGTTTACAGATGTAGAGTCCAAGGATGTCAAAGCAGTAGAGTGGGTTGTAAAACAGAAGATTATGACTGGAATCAACAAAACAAAATTCTCGCCAAATGCAGCCTGCACCCGTGGAGATGTATTTACCTATCTGTATAAGGCAAATGGTTCACCAATGACACAGTCAAAGAACTGGTTTTCAGATGTAAAATCAACAGATACCTTCTATAAACCAGCATTGTGGGCACAGGAAAAAGGTCTTGTAGACTGGGGTATGCTCTATCCAAATGATGTATGCTTAAAAGGCTATGCTCTGTACTATGTATGGCTGAGTGTAGGAGCACCGGAACCAACCAAAGAAACAACATTTACAGATTTTAATGATTGGGTATTCTATGCAAAGGCAGTTGCCTGGGCAGAAGAGAAGGGTATTATCAAAAATACAGGAGACAATAAATTCAATGGCGACACTGCAGTATGTACCCGTGCTGATATCGCAAGCTTCCTGTATGGCGCTTACAAATAAATTTTCATGAAGGATATCAACTTATAAGGAGGGACACCTATGAAAAGACGTATTATGAGTGTTCTTTTACTGGTTGCCATGCTGTTGACGCAGATTCCGACAACAGCCCAGGCAGCGGATGACCGAGCCTATGTTAAGGCCATCGACTTGACCATCGAACTCCCTAAAGCAGGGATGACTATACAGGAGGGCAGGGAGCTGGCTTTAAAATCAGCCAAAACAGCCTATGGTGACCTTGCAGCCAAAGGGGCAGTGACCCTTTTTAAACTCTCATGGGATGGTGAGTTTGACAGGACTGACAGCAGTTACCCTAAATTTCAGGCCGGTATGACCTATACGGCTACCATCCAGCTCCAGTTCGTCTGGGGAAAAGGTTATATAGCCAACCACCAAATCGTGAATGATAACTATCACATGGATAGTAAACTATTCAAGGTGACTGTGAATGGTGTCACTGGCGTGACCCAGGAAGGTTCTCCGGGCTTTCCGGAAATTGTAGTGCAGCTTACTGTTCCGGCACCGGAGTTAAGTGCGGAAGAGAAGGCTGCTGCTGAAGCTGCAAGACAGGAGAAGTTCGATCTTCGTCATGCCAGCCTGCGCGCATCGGCTCCTTCCATCACCTCTGCCGAGGCTGATGCCATATGTCCGGAAAAGCAAGGCTATGATACCATCGTCCTGAATATGACTACGGCACCGGAGCATGGTTATGAGGGCAGATATATCATTGATGAAGAATTGAATAAGGACTATGTTACCAGTATCCTTGTGGATTTCGACTTTGACCTGATGGCCAATGATTATCAGGGAGAGGAATTCATATATAGTCTGACAACCGAATACGACAACTTAAAGGAAATCTGGCTTAGTGACAAGATAGATGTGGCCTACTTCCTGCAAACACTGAAGGAGAGTACTGAGGGTATGGGACGCGGTAGAGAGTATTGGTACTGGACCCACAGCATGGGCTTTAACGTCGGTGATGCCACCCTGTATATTCCAAGCTCCTCTGTGGCTAAAGTGAAGGAAGCTTATAAGTCGGAATCGGGTGAAATCCACCCTTGCTTCTCCATCAAGGTATACGACGGTGATGTATACTCTGCTAAAAAGGCCGGTGGTTCGGCTACGAAGGACTACTGTACCAAACATAAGTATACGGAGGTTATCATGGCTAATGACCGTATTGCGAATATTGATGACTGTTCCAAAGGTCTGACATGGTACTACTCCTGTGCATATTGTGGCAAATGTGAGTATAACGATAAGCACACCATCAGTCGTTACTACTCATATACTCATGAAGTTCCTGCAGCAGAGCATGATTACTCGCTCAATCGTGCTACCAAGAAGGCATATGTAGGTATCAATGCCGCCGGTGACTACGTTTTCTGGCAGAGCTGTAGCTTCTGTGGTAAACCATACAACTATCATCAGGAGCACCTGACAGAGAAGGATATGAAAAACTCGGGAATTACGGAACTGACCTTTAAGGAGTGGAAAGCGAGAATGCTCGACTCTCTGGCTCAGAGAGAGGACAAGGCTCTGACTTATACCACCACCCAAAATGGTATGTTCACCCTTTCGGCTAAGAGCAATGCCAAGATGAAGAAATCCTTCCAGAGTGATATAAATATTGCCTTGGACAATGGTTTGTTGGATACTAAGTTATTGGGGAATGATTACACCAAGGATATCAACCGCCTCCAGTTCGCCTCTATGGCAGTGCGTCTGGCAGAGGAACTGACCGGCAAAGAAATTACCCCTGCTCCTGCGGATACCTTTACAGATACGGATAATCTTTACATCCGCAAGGCTTATGCTGCCGGCATTATGGAAGGTAAGACGGCAGCCACCTTTAATCCAAATGGCACGGTAACCCGTGAACAGATGGGAACCTTCTTCTATCGTGCATTGATGTGGGTGAAGGATAATTCCGATATCCGCTATACCGACTATGAATCAAAGCTTGGCAGTTATACTGATGCTAATAAGCTGAGTAGCGATGCTAAGGAGCCTATGGCCTTTATGACAGCTTTAGGTTTAATCAAGGGTAAGAAATTAAATCCGCAAGGAAACTGTAAAATCCAACAGGTAGCACAAGTGGCAAGCCGTTGTCTCTATGCACATCAGGTTGGCTGGTATCAGGCCACCGAAAGTGTTCGTTACCAATTAGCCGTTGGCGAGGTCACTACCTATATCACCCTGAACAAGGGCGAACTTATTTGGGTTACCGGTAACCGAATGGGCATGGGGGATACATACCTTGATAAATCAGATGGCAAATACAGCAGCAGCTACTGCTACTTCCCAGTAGTGGAGCCTCTCACCGGTGAGACCTGTTACATCAAGGCAAGCAAGCTGAGAGCAGTCCGTGACTAAAAATAGACAAACTATCCATGCTGCCAGAAACAAAAGACTCTGGCAGCATGTCATCAAAAACTTTGATTGATAGGAGGAAAACTTATGGAAAAGAATAAAATCTCATCAAAAAGAAAGTTAATCTCAATACTCTTTCTTGCATTTATTGTAGCTTTTAGTAATCCGATTTCTGCACTTGCTTTCAATCAGGCACCTGTCACAGAAGCGGAAGCAACAGACCTTTCAGATGCACTTGGTTACGACTGGAAGGTTTCAACTAATGGAAGTATCCTGACGATAGAAGTAGTGGATTCCCGTGCCGGAGTGCCCGGTGCAGGTCAGTGGTCAGCGATTGCGTACCTTACTGCAGATCCGATTGTAAGAGCAGCGTTTACCGGTACAACCTGTACGATGACGTACGACTTTTCTGGTACCGCAGACGGTTTGAAGACATTAAGAGTGATTGTTTTTGTAGAAGGAGCAACAACGGACTATACACAGTGGTCCAGAGATGTTTACTTACAAGTATCCGGAGGTCAGGTGTCCATTTATAATCCTTATGGACAGTCATCTATAGACTTTTTAAATCAGTTGAATGCAGGATATAATCCTGCTAATTACAGCAATCCTGCTTCCCTTTATATGCTGAGTGAAGCTGGTAACAGCTATGATGAAATCGTAGCATTGGCAAAAGAATTGACAGCAGGAAAAACAGATGCTGAAAAGGTACTTGCTATTCATGACTGGATTTGCAAAAATTTTGTGTATGACAGAACCAAGGTATCAAAAATGGAAGTTAATGTGATAGAATCCATGTACAAAAACAAGTATGGTGTATGTGAACATTTCTCGCAGCTAACTACACTTATGTGTCGTGCAGCCGGAGTTCCTTGTATCACAATCCATGGATATGGAAGTACAGTGCTTGAAGATGGTGATGACCAGAAGAGCGAGAATCACGCATGGAATGCCGTATATTACAATAATTCATGGCATTTTATCGATAATACATGGGATTGTGCAAACAGATACTATGGAGCAGGGAATAGTAAGAATACCACAGACAAAGAACCGGGATATAACTATTTTGATTTACCTGCCGCTTTATTTGGTACCGGTCACTACGCAACAGAAATCCTTAAGGATGCTGCTGTTCCAACGGGAATCGTGGTAAAGAATGGTCCTAGAACTTACTTTGTTGGTCAGCCATTTTCCACAGAATATGAAGTCTGCTATGAACAGGCAGGCGGCGATACTTCTTTCCTAGCTGCAAAATACGAAGAGGCAGAATTTTCCGGCTATGACAGCAGTAAAGCAGGTGAGCAGACCATTACTGTAAAATTCCGTGACTATATCACCCAGTTTACAGTTCAGGTTTATGAGAAAACCGGAATTACAGCAGTTGCGAAGGCAGGTGTAACCTACAAAAAGGGAGAAAGCTTCGTCCCTCAGTTTACATTGTGCTACACTACATCAGCAGAAGGAGAGACCATTCCTATTGAGGATGCATCCGGAGCAGTCGTTAGCGGTTATGATATTAATAAAGCAGGAAAGCAGACAGTTACAGTGATATACGATGGTTTCTCAACAACCTTTGAGATAAATGTAGAGGGAACTGAGGATACCTACGACAGAATTGCAGCAAATCCTATTTCAGGCTATACATATCTGAGAGGAGAGAATTTCACACCTAAGTATAAGTTGTATGGCATCAAGGATAGCAAACAGGAAGAAATCACTGACCTGTCAGGTGTGAAACTGACCTTTGATAAAACCAAAATCAGACCTACTGTAACAGTTGAATATGCTGGATTGACTACTACTTTTGATATTGCCACTATTGAACCAACTGGAATCGTATATACCTCTTCAAAGGTTAAATACAATGTTGGCGACGAGTTTGAAGAAAATGGTGTGCTGAAATATCAGACATCAACTGGTAACACGAAAGTAAACGATCCTGAACCGGGTAAACTTACATTTTCAGGATACGATATGTCCAAAGCAGGAAAGCAAACTGTAACGGTAACTTATAAGGTATATTCAAAGACATATACGACTACATTTGATATCACTGTAAATGGTGATGAAGAAACTTCTGCGGTATCTAAAGTATCACTGGATAAGACCTCTTACACCTACACAGGAAAAGCTATCACACCAACAGTAACTGTGGTTGATGCAGACGGTAAGAAACTGACAAGCAGCGACTATAGCGTAGCATATTCAAACAATAAGAATGTTGGAACAGCGAAAGTTACCATTACTTTCAAAGGGAATTATGCGGAAAATGAGAAGGTAGTCAAAACCTTTATAATCAATCCAAAGGGAACAACGATTGTTAAGTTGACCCCTGGAACTGAGAAAATGACTGTCGAAATTAAGGCTCAGAAAACCGAGACCAGTGGATACGAAATAAGATATTCCAAAAAGAAAAAGATGAAAAAAGCAAAGACAGTAAAGATTACAAACAACAATACAATAAGTGCAACTATTTCCAAACTGAAGAAGGGAAAGAAATACTATGTACAGGTTCGTACTTATAAGACTGTGGATGGAAAGACATACTACAGCGGCTGGTCCAAAAAAGTTGTAAAGACTACGCTGAAATAGTTGCCAAGGGGTAGTATATTATATAAATAAACAGTTCGGAAATTAGTAGAAGGATGTCTAAGGGCATCCTTCTACTTTTTCTATTGATAATGTTTTCCTTTTGTGATACTCTTTATGGAAATAAAAGTGAATAGGGAGACATAAGATGCCAAAAGTAAAACTCACGATTACCAGCAGCCGTTGCAGATTTTGGGGATTGAATATGAACCACAAAGGAACCATCAGAATAGAAACAGACAGATTTGTTTTAAGAAAGTTTACTGCTAAGGATATAAATGAACCAATTGGCACTATTTCAGTGGTTGATATGGATGAAAGAACCGAAAAAGTACATATTGGATACTGTATTGGAAGTAAATGGTGGAATATGGGATGTTAGCAGAGGATTATTTTAGATAAAAAGTTTCGGGTTATTTACTTTAGTAAATACCAACTTTGCAAGCAACTACTGTTCCTTTGAGTTTTTTTGTGCATATAAAGAAAATTTTCCGGTGAATAGCAAAGAGATTGGGAATTTCATAGTCGAAAATCTTCTGGTAGGAATTGATACAGGGTATGTATAAAGGAAATGCTTGACAACTTATGGAGAAGAGACAAGGTGAATCGTAGAGCCCTCTGGCGAATACGATTTATTTTTTGGAATAGCAAAATTAAAATGTGTAAAATTGCATTGAAAAAACGAATAAAAATGTGTAAAATT
>CAZRLE010000069.1:0-9874 GCA_964600705.1 uncultured Lachnoclostridium sp.
AAAATCTCTGTGGAAGCCCTCCCCACACCATATATTCTGTTAAAATTTCATCTGTAATTTCTCTCTCTTTTAATTCTTTTAATTGACACATTTCTTTGAACGAAAAAGGATAAACCGAAAATTTCACATATCTTCCAGATAGAAAAGTCGCTAATTCACCTGATAATAATTTCCCATTAGAACCTGTAATAAAAATACTGGTATTATATTTCATTTTTAAGGAGTTAATTACTCTTTCAAATTCTGGGACTACCTGTATTTCATCAAAAAATAAGTAATATTTTTCTTCCGTAACAATTTTTTCTTTTATAAATTCATGCAAATCTTTCCCTGTCTGGATAAAGGAATAGTCATAATCTTCAAAATTAATATAAATAATCTGTTTTTCATCAATTCCCTCTTCTTTCAACTCATCCACAATCTGCATCAAAAGAACTGACTTTCCACAACGTCTAATCCCTGTTATTACTTTAATTAAATCTTTATGGTAAAATCCTCTAATTTTTTCTAAATACTGTTCTCTTTTAATCATACAGCTTCACCTCAATAAAATCATAAGACTTAAATATATTTTTGTCAAGCAAGTTCGCTTGCATCGAACTTACTTGACATTTTGTAATTTAAGTCTTTTCTATCATTCCCTTTTTTCAAAAAAATATCCGTTAAGTTTTTTACCTAACGGATATTTTTAACAATATAAGCTTCCATAATTGCTGCAGACGTTCCAATCAATTTGATACAAGGTCTTTTCTTATAATATTCAGCCGTTCTCTCAGATGGTGTCGGAGAGTCCTTTCCCTTGCCAAGCCCTAACAAATCACGACACACAATCGAACCATTTTCTTTCTCAAACTCAGCAGCTAACTGCTGGATTCTGGCATAATGCTCTTTCTTCAATTCTGGATTTTTTACATCATCATAACCATATAAAATCCCGGCTACCATAAACATACCAGACACAGAACCGCAGACCTCACGAAGTCTTCCCATACCTCCTCCAAAAGAGGAACTAAGTCGCAGTGCCATATCGTGATCCATATCATATTTATCTTCAAAAGCTAAAAATACTGCCTGGGTGCAGTTGTAGCCTTCTAAAAATAAGTTCATGGCTTTTTTAGCATATTTGCTGTTTTCGATGTCTATATGCATAATATTTAGTTTCCTTTTCTTTTTTAATATTCTATTCTTAATTATTACATATTCTAATCAATCTATATTTTTGAACAAAACACCATTTTATAAAAACGATACCATATATACCGGTAAACAAATAATATCTTCATCTTTTTTTAAATCTTTTGTATATATCAAATATCTCCACAGAATTCTATCTGAAAATTTTTTCATGAATTCATCTAAAGATTTATGTGTTTTATACCCGGATGACTTAATTTCTAGTGGACACACCTTATTTTTTCTTGCGAGAAGAAAATCTATCTCATAATTATGTCTCGATGTTTCATTCATAAATGTATGATAAAATAGCTCATTTCCATTTGCGACCAAAATTTGAGCTACTACATTTTCATAAAGATATCCTAAATTTGCATTAAGCTTATCATTTAAGAGTTTTTCATAAATGACATTTTCTGTAAAATTCCTATCTTTAAACATCAAAGTAGTAAACAGGCCTGTATCACATAAAAACAATTTAAACTTGGTTAGGTCTTTATTGTTCGACATACCGGCATTTGGATCATTAGAATGATATGATACCAAAACCGTCTTTGAATCCTTTAACTCAGCAATCAACTCAAGTATACTTTCTGCCCGCTCACCTTCCAGTACACTTGAAACCTGATATCTTGAAGCATTTTTGTTTAGCTGGGCAGGAATGGAATCAAATATCAGTGAAATTTTTCCTGTTGGATCTATTTTCTTAAAATCATCCTCATACAAATTTAGAATATCTCGCTTAATTTCATCTACCTTTCGAAAATTATTCGTTTGTATATACTCATTAACAGCCTGAGGCATACCACCAATCAACATATATAAACGGAAGTCACGCAATAATTTTCGATTCATCTGTTCCCCTACTGCCTTTCCTGTTTCAAAGACTTTTTTCAAAAGAGGCATTGTGGTTGTATCTCCTATAGCCCACAAAAACTCTTCATAATCCATAGGATACATTCCAATTTTCCGTTCTTCACTTGGAATAAGAATATCTTTAACATTTCGTCTTATTGAAATTAGTGAACCGGTTTCTATATAATCATATCTGTGGTCCTTAACCAAGGATTTAATTGCCTGTCTCGCCAATGGACATAACTGCACTTCATCAAAAATAATCAAAGATTTTCTCTCATGTAAGTCTACTTTATATTGTAGCTGTAGCTGCAGAAATAAATAATCTAAATCAGATATATCCTCAAACAACTCTTTTACTGTCTTTGATGCAACTGAAAAATCAATCAAAATATAACTTTCATATTCATTTTTTCCAAATTCTTCAACCACAGTAGATTTTCCAATTCGTCTTGCACCTTCTATCAAAAGTGCAGTTTTTCCATCAGACTCCTGTTTCCATTTCAATAATTTGTCATAGATTTTTCTTTTAAACATCAGCTGACCTCCAAACAAAATCGCATTTTTTATTTTCTTATTTTTCCACAAAATCGCATTTTTTATTCTTTGATTATATCACAAAATCGCATTTTTTTAAGCAAAAAACAAACAAAAAATGCACAAACTTTTTAATTCAAGTTTGTGCATTTTCATAATTTTATTCTTGGTTTATTTCAGTTCTATTTTATTCTTCAATCGCCGCCAATGCCTGTGCTAAGTCTGCAATTAAGTCTTCCTTATCTTCCAGACCGCATGACATACGAACCAGACCTGCCGGAACGCCTGCTGCGTTAAGCTGTTCTTCTGTCATCTGACGATGTGTAGTAGTTGCCGGGTTTAAACAGCATGTTCTTGCATCTGCTACGTGTGTTTCGATTGCTGCAAGCTTCAGATTCTTCATAAAAGTTTCCGCTGCTGCACGACCACCCTTTAATTCAAAGGAAACGACTCCACATCCACCCTTTGGAAGGTATTTCTGTGCTGTTTCATAGTATTTATCCGATGGAAGTCCTGAATAATTAACCTTTGTAACCTGTGGCTGTTTTTCTAAGAATTCTGCCACTGCCTGTCCATTTTCAACGTGGCGTGCCATTCTTACATGAAGGGATTCTAAGCCCATATTAAGGTAAAATGCATGCTGTGGAGACTGAATACATCCCAAGTCACGCATTAACTGAGCTGTACATTTTGTGATAAATGCGCCTTCTTTACCAAATCTTTCTGCGTATGTAATTCCATGATAAGAATCATCTGGTGTACAAAGTCCAGGGAATTTGTCTGCATGAGCCATCCAGTCAAATTTACCAGAATCTACAATTACACCACCAACTGCAACTCCGTGTCCATCCATATATTTTGTTGTGGAATGGGTTACGATATCTGCACCCCATTCAATTGGACGGCAGTTTACAGGTGTTGGGAATGTATTATCAATAATCAATGGTACTCCGTGTTCGTGAGCTGCTTTTGCAAATCTTTCAATATCCAATACAGTTAAAGCAGGGTTTGCAATAGTTTCACCAAATACTGCTTTTGTATTTTCTTTGAATGCTGCATTTAATTCTTCTTCTGTACAATCCGGTGCAACGAAGGTTACTTCAATACCCATTTTTGCCATTGTTACAGAGATTAAGTTAAATGTTCCGCCATAAATGGAAGAGGATGCTACGATATGACTTCCACATTCACAGATATTAAATAATGCCATAAAGTTTGCTGCCTGTCCGGAGGATGTAAGCATTGCTGCTGTTCCACCTTCTAATTCTGCAATTTTAGCTGCAACATAGTCATTTGTTGGGTTCTGGAGTCTTGTATAGAAATATCCAGAAGCTTCTAAGTCAAAAAGCTTCCCCATATCTTCGCTTGTTGCATACTTAAAGGTTGTAGACTGTACAATCGGAATCTGTCTTGGCTCGCCATTGCCTGGTGTATAACCGCCCTGTACACATTTTGTATTAATCTTGTAGTTGCTCATAATATATCCTCCATTCCGCAGTGCTCTTATTTCTGCACTATTTTCCGTAATTTCTATTATTTTACTATATTTCTTCTAACAGATATTGTCAATCTTTTTAGAAAAAATTTCTATTTCAATTAAAGTGGACTTTCCTCCAATGGTTTAAAGCCGTCTCTCCAGCACTCTTCTGCTGTATATGCCACTCTTGCTTCTTTGTCTTCATTTTCTTTAATGGCTTTATCAAGACTTTGAAGCATTTTTTCTTTATCTTTTGGCAGAGAACCTCTGACACGATAAGTGATACAATCATGAAAACCATCATACTCTGCCTGCTTCATATCCAACAGTTCAATCAGCTTTCTTTCTTCTATGATATTTTCCAGTTCTGTTGCCGGCTCGTATTTGCCTGCTTTCACATCATCAAATAATGGTCCATAGGTATGTACAAACATAGAAAAGTTTACAATATTACGAGGCTGGGTACGGGTGAGGAATTCTGCTGTTGCCACTGCATTTTCCAGTCCTCGACCTTTTCCTGCAACCCCTGTCATAATGTGGGCTGCATATTCAATTCCTACCTTATGGATTCGTTCAATGGCTTCATAAGCTTCCGCAAGACTGTGGTCCTTTCTCATAAACTTCAGTACATCATCCAGACCACTTTCGATTCCAAGATACAATTCTTTAATTCCTGCCTCTGCAAGACTCTTTAATTCCTCATCTGTCTTTTGACCAATGTTGGTTACGGTTGCATCCATTTTGATGGTATGACAAGCAGGAAAATACTTATGAATCAAATCGGTAATTTGAAGCAGCCTCTCTGTATTCATTCCGAACGCATTTCCGTCTCCCAAAAATACTCTCTCCGGATTACCTCCAAGACATTTTACTCTGGCAAGCTCTGCCTCCACTTGCTCTAATGGAAGCTCCCTATATTTTAAATCCTTGAACAAATCACAAAACTTGCAGGCATTATAGGCACAACCTACTGCCACCGGAAGCATAAACGCACCTCTCTCCATTGGTGAACGACATATTCTGCCTTCATATTCCATAGAAACACCTCCCGACATCAAAAATCTCTGTCGGCTTTTCAGCCTTGTATATCTTACTTATCATTTTGATATTTTAAACATCTCACTCTTTGATATCTTCCATATTCTATTCATAAATTGGATACTTAGCACATAACTTGGAAACTTCTTCGCAAACGTAATCCTTCTTATTCTCATAATCCGTTGCCACTAACCAAATTAATTCTGCAATCTTTTCCATATCTTCTTCTACCATTCCTCTTGAAGTAATGGCTGGGGTACCAATTCTTACACCTGAAGTTACAAATGGACTTCTTGGGTCATTTGGTACGGTATTTTTATTCAAAGTAATATGAGCTTCATCACAACGGTTCTGAAGTTCCTTACCACTAATTTCCATATTACTTAAATTCACTAACATTAAATGATTATCAGTTCCATCACTTACGATATCAAATCCCTGTTTTTTAAGGGCATTTGCCAAAGCTTTTGCATTCTTCACAACCTGCTCCTGATATGCCTTAAATTCAGGTTTCAGTGCTTCTCCAAAACATACTGCTTTTGCTGCAATTACATGCATCAAAGGTCCGCCCTGTGTTCCTGGGAAAATGGCTTTGTTAAAGTTAAACTTTTCTGCAGCCTCTTTATTAGCAAGAATCATACCACCTCTTGGTCCACGAAGGGTCTTATGCGTTGTGGTGGTTACTACATCGGCATGTGGAAATGGGCTTGGATGAAGTCCTGCTGCCACAAGACCTGCAATGTGAGCCATATCCACCATTAGATAAGCTCCTACTTCATCTGCAATTTCACGGAATTTCTTAAAATCAATTACTCTTGCATAGGCACTGGCTCCGGCTACGATTAACTTAGGCTTTGCTTCTAATGCAATTTTTCGAACCTCTTCATAGTCAATCACACCGTCACCATTCACCCCATAAGGTACGGCATTAAAATATCTACCGGAAATATTAACCGGACTTCCATGGCTTAAATGTCCACCATGGTCAAGGCTCATACCCATTACGGTATCACCGGGTTCTAAGATGGCAAAGAATACAGCTGTATTAGCCTGTGCACCGGAATGTGGCTGCACGTTAGCATAGTCACATCCAAAAAGCTTCTTTGCACGTTCAATAGCGATATTTTCAACAATATCCACATCTTCGCAACCGCCATAATAACGTTTTGCCGGATATCCTTCTGCGTATTTGTTTGTAAGAACTGTTCCCATTGCCATCATAACTGCCTTGGAAACAATATTTTCAGAGGCAATCAATTCTAAATTACCACACTGTCTGGCAAATTCCAGTTCAATTGCCCCTCCTACTTCCTGGTCCTGTTCTGTTAAATACCCCATAATATCTTTTACCATATAAAAAATACCTCCCATACTTACTTTTCCCACACTACTCTGCTTTCTATATCAAGTCCACTTTTATTTCCTATAAAATTCTTACCTTCTGCTCTTTACTGGTCGCTTCCAAAGATTTCTTCCTGTATTCTCTTGCCGGTTGGTGTTGCTGCAATTCCTCCAAGTGCAGTTTCCTTCATTTCCATTGGAAGCTTCTTACCAACTTTATACATAGCCTCAATGACTTCATCTGCCGGCACTACTGATTCCATACCACCTAAAGCAAGGTCCGCACTTAACATGGCATTTAAAGACTGGGATGCATTTCTCTGGGCACATGGAAGCTGTACCAGACCTGCAATCGGGTCACAAATCAATCCCATACAATTTAATAATGCAATAGACATCGCATGTCCTGCCATTCTAGGTGTACCGCCTCGCATTTCTACTGCCGCCGCTGCTGCCATAGCCGCTGCCACTCCACACTCAGCCTGACAACCGCCTTCTGCACCAGAAACCGTTGCATTCTTCACTACGATGGTTCCAATTCCGGATGCTGTCAAAAGACCACAGAGAGTTTCCTTTCTGCTTAAATTATATTTCTCTGTTACCCCTGCCAATACTGCAGGTAAAATACCGCAAGAGCCTGCTGTTGGAGATGCACAGATTTTACCCATTGCTGCATTCACTTCACTTGCAGATAATGCCATTGCCATAACATGATTTAACTCTTTTCCACAAATAGTATCATCCTTCTGGCTGTAAATATGCTGTTTGTTGGACATGCCTGTTACTAGATTTCCAACGGTTTCCTGTGGCTCATTCAATGCTTTATGAACCGAACGATACATTACTTCATAACGTCTATCTAATAATTCAAATATTTCGTCTTCTGACTTTTCTGTAATTGCACATTCATTCTCTAAAATAACCTTCCACAATGGAATATTTTTCGCCTCTGCACTGCTTATCAGTTCTTCCATATTATTGTACATTTTTAGCCTCATTTCCACGTTCTCACAGTTCAGCCATCATCACAAGTTATAGCTTCACTGTTTTCCGCTGTCTATTATTCTTCTAAATTAATTATCTTTGCATATATTACATTTTCATTTTCCAGAATCTTAGCTTCTACTTCCTCTGGAATCACATCATCTGTCTCAATAACACAGCAGGCAATATCCCCTTTGGAACGTCTGGACAGCTTCATATTGGCAATATTGATGTTATACTGCATTAAAGTCGTTGTAACGTATGTGATAACACCTTTTCTGTCATGATGCTGCATTACCAGTGTTGGCAACTGTAATTCTGCATCTGTTGCAAATCCATTGATTTCACAAACCTTAATCTGACCACCGCCAACGGAAGAACCAACTACTTCCTTTGTACTTCCATCTTTCATGGTAAATATCATGCGAACTGTATTTTCATGGACACCTTCCATTTCTTCTTCGCAAAAATCAAAGGAAAGCCCCTGCTCTTTAGCAAGCTCGAAGGAATGGGCAAGTCTTTCATCATCCGTATCCATTCCAAGTGCTCCTGCTACCAGCGCTCTATCGGTTCCATGTCCTTTTCCAGTCTTGGCAAATGACCCATGCAAATGAAAAGAAACATGGGTAAATTCATCTCTTACGATTAAACGAGCCGCTTTTCCAAGTCTCGCAGCTCCTGCCGTGTGGGAACTGCTTGGACCAACCATAACTGGTCCTACAACGTCAAAAATACTAATATTCATAAGCTTCTCCATTTCTCTTATGCTTTTGTTTAAAAATATCATTGCAAAATCTCTATCTTTAGTATAACGAATTACTCTCTAAAATACAAATATTACTTTGGGAATACAAAACATTGTTTCTATCTGCAGCTTATATTTTTGCCTGTTGCAAATCCAATTTAATAGGCAGTGGCAAATTTGTCCCTTGTATGTTACACTTATATCAAACTATAATCATCAAATTCAGCACACAGGGAGGAGAAACAATTGAAAAACGTAATGAAAAGAAAACGATGCCTATTCCTTGCTCTTTTAATAGCATTTATGGGAAGCTCTGCAAAAGAAGTTACTGCTGCTGCAAAAAAAGATATCTATTCCGAAATGATTTTGCAAGGATATTTATCTGAATACACGATATATCCACAAGAAGAAAAATCTATATTCGTGTACCCAACCTTTTATGGTTTTGGCGGTACAAACTATACCGAAGACGAAAAATCTGCTGCCAGAGAAAAGATAGAACATCAACTGGTATGGAAAACCAGCGACAGCTCTATCGTTTCCTTCGTCACTTCTTATAACTATGAAAATGGTAAAAGAGTTCCTGTTACTTCGGATAAGATTTCTGGTGTTTCTACTCTGGATATAATAGGTCTAAAACCGGGAACAGCTAAGCTTACGGTATCCTCTAAGCTTTTAGACAAAAAATTGACCTATAAAATCACTGTAAAGGATACTGGTCTGTGTAGTGAGGATGTCTACTATGCCAACAATCAATATACCTTTCAAATGAGAGGAACTGCATCCGCAATATCCTTTGCAAGCTCCAATCCTGAAGTTGCAACCATTGATGAAGTTACCGGAGTTTTAACAACACTAAAAAAAGGAAAAACTACGATTTCCTGTGAAGCATCCGATGGCAATATTTACAAAAAAACAATAAAGGTACAAAAGCAGGGACTTAGCTATTCTAACATAACCAGCTACTACTACACAGGTATGAATGAAGGCTGTTATACTGAGTTTCCACTTGTAGCAAAGGGAATTGATGTTAAAAGTTGGAAATCCTCTAATAAAAAGGTTGTAACAGTCGTTCAGGAAGGCAATATCGGTATATTAGAGGCTCGCGGTATCGGAAAATGTACCGTTACCTGTACAGACACCTCTGGTAAAACCTACAAATGCAAGGTTACCATTGTAGGTGGTAAAACTTGGGGAGGTTTAAATGGTGGTTATCGCCCTACTCTTTCTGAAGTAAAGAAACATGGATATTACAAAGATATTAACAAGGTACAGGATTTTGGAAATGCAGTATTCTATATTATAGATAATGGAAATGAAATCAATTTGAATAATGGGAATGAAAAATTGGATTACGATACTGCGGAACAGAAAGTTAAAAACATTTTGAAAAACCGCTATCCAGATAAATATATAGAAACTGCCGTTTGGAGTGACCATTTAATTTTTACCTCCGGCAAACAAGGCGGTGAAATTATACTTGCCTGCTATTATGTAAAAGACAGGGATTATAATTAGGAGTCACCGAACGGAATTTAGAAATCTTATCTTCTTCCTAATTCGCTTTATAGAAAAATGCATTGTAAACCATCCGGTCTGCAATGCATTTATACTATCTTATTCTTCCATTAGTGGAATATTAATTAATTCCTGCAATTTTCTCTGCAATACAGCCTTATCTGGTAATTGTAACTTATATTCTGCAACCATCATAGGCGACATAG
>CAZRLE010000070.1:0-9787 GCA_964600705.1 uncultured Lachnoclostridium sp.
CTGCCGGATATTTACCATGGATGTTACCGATACCGGCTCCTAACATAGTTACGCCTAAATCAGCGATAGACTTACATTCATCTGGATCTGCACATTCACCTTTACCCACTACACCATCTTCTTCTCCACCGATAGAACCTACTTCAGCTTCGATAGAAAGACCTTTACTTTCGCAGATAGCTACTAATTCTTTTGTCTTTTCTACGTTTTCTTCGATTGGATAGTGAGAACCATCAAACATTACAGATGAGAAACCTGCTTCGATACACTTCTTAGCGCCTTCGTATGAGCCGTGATCTAAGTGAAGTGCTACTGGAACAGTGATATTTAATTCTTCCATCATACCATTAACCATACCAACTACTGTCTTGTAACCACACATATACTTGCCGGCACCTTCAGATACACCTAAAATAACTGGAGATTTTAATTCTTCTGCTGTCAATAAAACTGCTTTTGTCCATTCCAAGTTGTTAATATTAAACTGACCTACTGCATACTTCTCTGCTTTTGCTTTTGTAAGCATTTCTTTTGCTGATACTAAACCCATCTTCTTCATATCCTCCTATACTTTTGTAACTGGTTGGAGTTATCTCCCATTATGGTCTATTAACTCTGCTCAGCTCTAGATTGTAAAATTTTTAACTATCTTCTTTCATTATAGACCATTTCTCCAAAAAAAGAAACAAAAATTTTGTAAATTTTGATAAAAAGTGTTATACTTACTCACATGAGATAATTTTTATCAGAAATTTATGCACATTATGAAGGAGGATATTATAAAATGAGTGGATGTTCCGGAAATTGCAATTCCTGTTCCTCAAGCTGTGATTCAAAAAAACCTAGCAGAGAACAGTTCTGGCTGTCTGCTAACAAAGACAGTAATATAAAGAAAGTTATCGGTGTCGTAAGTGGCAAGGGCGGCGTAGGTAAGTCCTTCGTTACTTCCTATTTATCCGTATTATTAAACCGCAAAGGTTACAAAACAGCTATTTTAGATGCTGACGTAACTGGTCCTTCCATTCCAAAGGCATTTGGTATTCATGGAATGGTAGAAGGTACAAATGAAGTCATCTACCCTGCAGTCAGCGAAAAGGGAACTAAGATGATTTCTGTTAACCTTTTACTTCAGGATGAAGAGACTCCGGTTGTATGGAGAGGTCCTGTTATCGCTAACACTGTAAAACAGTTCTGGGCTGACGTAGAATGGGGCGATGTAGACTACATGTTCGTAGACATGCCTCCTGGAACAGGCGATGTACCTTTAACTGTATTCCAGTCCATTCCATTAGACGGAATTATCATCGTAACATCTCCACAGGACTTAGTATCCATGATTGTTGCCAAAGCAGTTAACATGGCTAAAGCAATGGAAATTCCGGTTCTTGGTCTTATTGAAAACTACAGCTATGTAGAATGTGGAAACTGCGGCGAAAAGCTTTATGTATTCGGACAGAGTAAAATCGACGATGTTGCTGCAAAACATAACCTTAAAGTGCTTGCTAACCTTCCTTTAACACCTTATATTGCCAACGCTATTGATACCGAAGATATTGAAAACTTAGACGGCTTCTGGTTAGACAAAGCAGTTATCCATATTGAAGAAACACATCCGGTAAAATAGGGGGTTATCCCTTTGTACAAAAGCCACGAAAAATTCTTTTTTGTGGCTTTATTTTTTTGTCGAAAAAAGTGTTTTTTTGACTAGCATTCTTACACACTCCATGATATAATACTGATTTGGCGACACAATTCAACGGAGGAATTAATACAGAATGAGCGACTTAAAGAATACTTTTGAGGAGAAATTACGTGAACTTGTGAAACTTGGAAAAGCGAACAAGGGAACTTTAGAATTAGAAAAGGTAAATGACTTTTTTAAAGCATATAATTTAGATGGCGATAAAATTGACAAAATTTATGAATACTTAGAATCCCACAGCATCGTTGTTCTTCATAACAATGATTTTCTGGATGATGAACCAAGCGATGATGCTTTACTTGAATTAGAAGATGGCGATTACAACGAGGAAATCGGCGAAGATTACGATGAAATGGCTCCAATCGGCATGGTTATGTCAGATGACCCGGTTAAGCTTTATCTTAAAGAAATCGGAAGCTACCCATTACTTTCCATCGCAGAAGAAATCGAACTTGCAAAACGCATCGAAAAAGGTGATGAGCATGCTAAGAAAATCCTCACAGAATCTAACTTACGTCTTGTAGTAAGTATCGCAAAACGTTATGTAGGAAGAGGACTTTCCTTCTTAGATTTAATTCAGGAAGGTAACTTAGGTCTTATCAAGGCAGTTGAAAAGTTCGACTATACAAAAGGTTACAAATTCAGTACCTATGCAACATGGTGGATTCGTCAGGCAATTACACGTTCTATTGCAGACCAGTCCAGAACTATCCGTATTCCAGTTCATATGTCCGAAGTAATCAATAAGACATACCGTGTATCCAGAAACCTTTTACAGGAATTAGGAAGAGAACCTTCTGAACAGGAATTAGCAGATGCTATGAACCTCCCTCTCGAAAAGGTAAGAGAAATCCTCAAGGTTTCTGCAGACCCAATCTCCCTTGATACACCAATCGGCGAAGAAGATGACAGCCACTTAGGCGACTTCATCAAAGACGAGTCTATTGTAGGACCAGAAGAGGCAGCTGCTTACGCAGTACTTCAGGATCAGATTGCCAGACTTCTTGATACTTTAACAGAAAGAGAACAGCGTGTCCTCATCCTTCGTTTTGGTTTAAAAGATGGACGCACAAGAACCTTAGAAGAAGTAGGTAAGGAATTCAACGTTACAAGAGAACGTATCCGTCAGATTGAAGCAAAAGCTTTAAGAAAATTAAGACATCCAAGCCGTTCTAAGATGTTAAAAGGTTACGAAGGAATGTAAGATTCCAGACAAACTATCATATAGAAACAACAACGCCTGTCCGTGTTATCCACCGACAGGCGTTGCTTGCATTCATTATCCACTTTTCTATTGAAAGTCCTCCGGCTTCACATTCAGATAACGGCACAACTCCAAAAACTCAGCCGCCATCAACCTATCCCTAGTCTCACCTCTCAACTTACTTGCAGAAATATGGGTATCTTTTGCAACCTGTTCCACTTCAATCTTATTATCCGCTATGTACTGCACCATTTTGTCTGTTACATCTAATCTATCCATCTGTACCTCCTAGCGTTCCCGCACCTCGTCTTACTATTCCCATGTTTAAAGAAATTAGTTTTGTATACCTACATTATATTCTTGTCTTTAAAGATATTCAATAGTAGTTTTCGTTTTTTCAAGGAAATTCAAAAATATTTTTCTTCAATTTGTTGACAGACCGTTCATTCTAAATTATGATACAGATAGATAGATTTTCTTCAAAGAAAGGACTGTGAAGTATGAAAAATGAGAACATTGCCAAGACCTTGAAAGCCAGACGTAAGCAGAGCAAATTATCCGTAAATGAAGTATCTGATTTGTTGTGCGAAAAGCACGCACCCGTTGCCGCTAAGACAATCTATGGATGGGAAAGCGGTCACACACAGCCAGATGCTGATACTCTGCTGTTTTTATGCGATTTATATGACATTGATAATGTGTTAGAAGCTTTCGGATATAGTAAATCAGAGGACGAAGAACCAAAACCGGTTCTCACAAAATTTGAATATGACCTAATTGGACATTATCGTGAACACCCGGAAATGCACAGTGCAGTGCACAAATTATTGGGAATAAATTCCGAAGAGGAATAGATATGAAGTAAGAACCCCCCGCATTCCATTGGAATGCGGGGGTTGTTCTTTATGCCAAATCTTTAGCATCTCTTATTTAATTTTAGATTTTTTAACGATTACGCCTTCTTCATCACATTTGAATTTATAACCATCCGCTTTTACATTACGGTCTGTTGCAATCTTACCTTTCTTACCAGCAAAGTAAATAGTAGTCTTCTTTACTTTCAAATCTTTTGCTTCTGCTTCAGACTTAGGAACGATTATATAAGAATCACCATTTTCAATGATGAAGGATTTTGTTACTACAACACCATTTTCATCTGTAAAGTACAATGCATAAGTATCTTCAGCCATTGTGAAGCCCATTCTTACAAGTTCGCCTTCCGCATCAACAATAACAATCTTGCCAGCGTCTGTCTTGATTCTTGCACTTACAATAAGATTTCCAGCTTCATCATAGAACTTACCGTCTTTTTCAGTACCTTTTACCTTCTTAGCTGTTTCAATCATGTTGTAACCAGCTGCAAGAGGAGTTTCTTCATCTTCGATAGTTGTGGATTCTTCTGTTGTTGTGCCGGAAGATGAACTTCCACCTGCTGCACCACCACCGAAGCCGCCTGTAGAACCTGAACCAGAACCTGTACCTGGATTAGATGGTGTTACTGGAGTGGTTGGAATGGTTGATTCTTCTTTATCGTTGCCACCTTCATTACCTGTGTTGTCATCTCCATTTTCTGGGTCTACTGGTTCACTTGGAACTTCTGGTGTTTCAACTCCAGGTGTTGGAAGCTCTTCTGTATCCCCCTCCGCTGGTTTGCTTAATTCAGCATACTGTTTCTGAGCTTCTTCTTTATAAGCCTTTGCAGTTTCAAGGTCTTCTTGTGCACCTTCTAATGCCTTGCTTAATTCATTGTAACGATCTTTAGCATCCTTTAATGCATTTTTAGCTGCTTCTAACTCTTCTGCTTTTGGATTTGTTACTTTAATAGCTTCTAAGTTTTCTTTTGCTGCTACTACTGCCTTATATGCAGCATCTGTTTCTGCCTGGAGCTGACCAATTTTACTTGCTAATGCATCCACAATTCTATCAGTTACATCTAACACATCTGCTGCCGCTAATAAAGTTTCAACTGTTCCATTTAAAATAGCTTCTTCAATCTGTACTAATAAAGTATCAACTGCTGAATCTCCTAATTCTTTACCTTCGTTGATTACTCTGATACCAGCATCGATTGTTTCTTTTGTTGCTTCAACAACATCAACTGCTGCATTTACTACATTGATTTTTGCTTCTAATGCGTCAACCCATGCATTTGCATATTCACGTTCAAAGTCGGATGGAGTTTCTCCGCCTAAACCAAGTAACCAATCTGGAACACCTGCATTTGCAGCTTCATCATATATCATAACTGCAATTAACTTAGCTGCCGCATCTGCATCTACTACTTCTGCAAGCACTTTTAATGCTACTTCATAGTCAATATTTTCTTCACTTGTTGTAAGTTCTACAACCGTTTTCAGTAATGCTTCTGTCTGTTCTGCGCCAAGACCTTCTACCATTTCACTGATGTTCTTTGGAAGCTCAGCCATAGCACCAAGGTCTTTTTCATCTGCTGCTGTCTGTGCATTATTTAATGATTCATGTACTTCTACCAAGTTTTGGAATACTTCATTACTCTTCTCGAAAGCTTCATTTTTACTCTGATAGTCACTTACACAAGCATTGTAATAGTCAAATTTATTATTATAGTCATTTACCGCATCATTCTTAGCATTTGCATATGTATTAGAGTTCTTGTTTGTTGTGACACCGATTTCAAAGATTGTATCTGCTGTACCACCTGCAGCATACTCTGTGTTGTTTCTTGTTGTGTATGTTACATTTCCATTTTCATCTTCCGTTACATATATGGTTACTTTTGTACCATTTTCTTCAACAATATACTTACTACCATCTTCTGCTGTCTTGATGTCATACTGTCCTCCACCGTATACAATCTGAGTTTTAATTGGGTAGTATACCGTTACAGCCCATTTACCCAATTTGTTCATATCGAGCTTGTATTCCCCGTTCTTATTTCCCTCTAAATAGTATTTACTATTTCCTAGCTCAATATATAACTTAGAAGTACTACTATCACTCATAATATCTAGTACCGCATAGTCCTCAACCGCTGGCCAAATTTTTTTCAACACTTTTACAAGACTAGGAGTCAATGTCATTTTTTCTGGAGCTCTATCTGTATCCTCAATTTCATTTGTTTCTGCTATATCTTCTACATAGTAAGTAGTGTTACCATCTTTTACTTCTGATTTAACAACAATTGGCTTACCATCTACTGTGATTGTAAGTTTGTCGTTTACTTCTGTTAAAGGATATGTAACTCCATTGTATGTTACATAGTTTACAACTTCATCACTCTTCATCTGATAAATATCTACAGAAGAAGATTCTAATTTATAACCATATCTTTCAACAATCTTACCTTCTGCATCTAATACTACATAAAATCCTGTTTCTGATTTACCATATTCACTATCGCCTGCTGGAATCCATTTAACTGTCTGACCTGCTGCAAGTTCTTTTTCAATAACTAATTTTGCTGCTGCAAGAGCTGCTGCATCTTTTTGTTCCTGAGTTGCTTTTTCAGACTTAAGTGTATCGCGATATCCGTTCAACTCATCTTCATATGCCTTTGCTTCTTCTGATTCGTAAACACTTTTATTAGCTTCTGCTGTATTCTTTTCTGCCTCTGCTGTGTTCTTCAAACCTTCTGCTGCATTCATAGCATCTTCTAAATCAGAAATATATTTTTCAAATTCTGCAAAATAATCTTCACCAAATTCATATCCAAGTTCTTCACATTTAGCCTGTTCTTCTGCATAAGCTGCTTTTGCTGCTTCAAGTGCTTCCTGAGCTGCTTCATATTCATCATATAAGTCTTCTAATGCCTCTTCTGTAGCCTGTGCATTTTCAACTGCTTCATAAAGTTTGTTTGCACTTTCTACAAATGCATCATATTTTGTTTTGAAATCAATAATTGCTGTATTAAAATCTGTATTGCTTGTTTCAACATTTTCAAGAGCACTGTCTAAGTTTTCTTTTGATTCTTCTAATTTGCCCTGTGCTTCTTCTAAGCTTTCATTTACTTTACCTTCAGCTTCTGTTAATTTATCAGATACTTTATTTAAAAGATCCTGCGCTGCTTTTACGCTATTATTTGCTGCTTCTGCTACTTTTTCAGCTTCTGCTACTGCAGTCTGTGCTACTTCTAATTTAACTTTTGCTGCTTCTGCTGCTACATCTGAAATGACTTTTGCTGCATCATATTCGCGCTGTGCTTCTGCTAATTTTGCTTCTGCTTCACTTAATTCTGTCTGTGCATTTGCATATTCCTGTTCTGCTGCTTCAAGTTTCTCAATTACAGCTGCTGCTTCTTCACTAGAACCAAGTTCCATATCTTCAACACTAGTATATTTATCATCCATACCATCAACTGTACCTGCAAGGTTTCCAAGATGGTTTTCTGCTAAATTCATATCAGTTGTTGCATCATTCACTTCTTCTGAATCTAAAAGTTTTTTCTCTTCAATGATTTCTTCTGCTTTATCAAGTCCACCTATAATTTTATCTTCACCGGCTACTGTGATTAAAACGCCATCTACCGCTTCTGCTGTTCCTTCACCATATGGTAAAGAAGCGATTGCATTTACTGCATCGTTAACTACATTATCTAAATTGTTATCTCCATAAGATGCTTCTGTTTCTGCTGCATATACTGGTGTTGCAACTGCTGCTACATTACCAAATGTTAAAGTTGCTGCTAATGTCCCTGCAGCTACTCTAGTTGCCATTTTTTTTGCATTCTTTCTCTGCTGATTCATGATTGGTTATTCTCCTTACCCTTATACTCTGATTTTTTTCCATATAAAAGAGGCTCTCTCAAGCCCCTATTTCCCTTTATCTGGGTGTTAGTATACACAGATTCGGTTACACTTATGGTTACATTTGCCATTTTTACTTACATTTTTCAGTTCTTTTTCAGTTTTTCTTGTATACATTTTTGCACCTTCTTTTTTCGTTAAAAAAATAGCAAAAACCCTCTATTTTCTGCCATTCTACGTTTTTTATCCTTTTTCGATTTTGATTCCTGTATACATTTTTGAAATGAGTTTTGCCTTTTCTCTTCAAAAACGCTTAGAAAATATGTGTAACTTTTTTATCTCAGTTTCTTAAATGAATAGCATATAGGTCATTGCACATTACAAATGGCGAGGTCAGAAATCAATTCTGCCTCGCCTCAATTTTATCCCACTCGCCATCTATCTAATAAATCAACTCTTAATTTGCTTTTCGATACATTTTACCTTTTGTATTACCTGTGCTCTCGATTAACCTTTCTTCTATCACTGGTTCTTCCCATCCCTCCCCCTTATTTTCCTTGCTTTTCAGCTTCTTTTTATGGTATATTTATATCGTTGTGTTATTTTGAAAATTAATCTCAGGAGGTGCTTTATGATTGATGCGCAGATTCAGGTTCAGACTTTTCATTCTTTCGAAATCCGCTATCAGGACAAGGTAATCAGTACGCAGGACAGCCGTTCCCACAAGGCATGGCAGCTTTTTGCTTATTTGCTTTATTTTCGTAAGAAACAGATTACGCAGTCTGAGCTACTTTCTATTATCTGGAAAGATACGGATGTGAGTATCAGTGTATTAAAAACAACTCTTCATCGTCTTAGAACTATGCTGAAATCTCTTGACGAGAACATGGGGAATGATTTGATTCAGTGTAAGAAGGGCATTTATTTTATCAATCCAGACTATTCGGTTTCCTGTGATTTTGAGGAATTTGAAGAATGTTTTCATACTGCTGCAGATATAGAAGACGAGTCTGAGAAGCTCCGTTTCTATCAGAAGGCATTTTCCCTTTATCAGGGCGATTTCCTTCGTGACTATACAGATGAGCCTTGGATTACTCCGATTAATATTTATTTTCATAATGTATATATGAATGTTGTCTGCTCTCTGTTGGATATTTACGAGAAAAAACAGATGTATAACGAAGCGATTACGGACTTAAAACATGCAAGCCGTATTGAAAAATATGAAGAAACGATTTATCTCCACTTGATTAAGACTTTAATCCAGCTTGAACGTTATCAGGATGCGATTTCTGTTTATAATTATCTTACGGAAATTATGCAGCAGAACCTAGGACTTGAACCTTCTTCAGAAGCAAAGACTCTTTACTACAAGGCGACTTCTGCTCTCAGCTCTAATATTATGGCTATTGAGGATTTGCCTAATCTTATTTTTGATTCTACTTTGGAGTCTGGTGCCATGCTCTGTGATTTTGAATTTTTTAAGCAGATTTATCTCGCTTATGCTAAAGGGGTCGAACGTAATAAAATTTCTGCTCATATTCTTTTGATTAATATTACGGACATCAAAGGACAACTGCTCTCCAAACGAAGCCTTACCTGCTGCGTAAATAACTTAAAACCTATTTTACGCAATTCGCTTCGTTCCGGAGATATTATTTCCATGTGCACACCTTCCCAGTTTGTTATTCTGCTTCCTCATGCAAACGCAGAAAACACAGATGGTGTTATGGAACGAATTAAAAATAAGTTTTTCCAGTTGTACCCACATTCGCCGGCTGCGTTTACACATTTTACACAGCCACTTGCGGAATTGGTGAGGTAGAACTTGCACCTGCAACTATTATGTTTGCGATAATATAAGAAATATTTTATTTAAGAATAGTAATAGTCCCTTTCATGAGAGCCACGAAATGATTCCATTTCGTGGCTCTCATTACTATCCATAATAAAATAACTACAGAATTGATATAAATCTTTTAAATGCCTGCTGTCCTTCCTCCGTACGCTTATATACACCAGCACAGTGAACTACCCATTGTCTAAAGCCAATGGGTAGTTCACATATCTAAGGGATACATATCTTAAATTGTGTGCCTTTGATGTCCACTTAAACATTTTCTCCATGGAAAGCTTTGTTTCACCATAGCAATTGGTTGG
>CAZRLE010000071.1:0-7355 GCA_964600705.1 uncultured Lachnoclostridium sp.
ACCTATTAAGTTTCCTCTTACATACTTAGGACTAAGCTGCCGAACCCCTTGTAAAATCAAGGTTTCTTTCGCTTGTCATAAATATATCACGTTCCCCCGTAGCCGAAATCAACAATGCCCTATCCACGCCTTTGTTTCTTAATTCTAACAAATTATATATGAATGCTCTTTGCATAGAGTTAGGCTGCAATTTATACGCTTCTACATCTGGAACAGTCTCTTTCTTTGCAATCCGTCTTTGTTCTGCAACCATTTTATCAAACAGCTGCTTTTCCTCATACTTTCTTCTATAATCCTCAATAAACTCTGAATAAGGCTTTGTATATTCTGTTGCATTCCAAAGCTTCTCAAATTCCGCCAAAACAAAGTTTACCATTTCACCTTTATTAGTAGACACAAGCTTGGTATTCCACTCCATATTTTGCGTCAAAGCCTTCTGTGTCAAATTAGAGCTACCAATAATAAAATGATACTCCTCATTCCTCTGGAAAATATATCCCTTTGTGTGAAAATCACTTCCTGCATGTTCTGTCTGGTACATGCGTAACTCAATATTAGATAGACCTGCTATTATATCTAATGCCACCGGATCACTAAAAACTAAATAGTCTGTGGTTAAAATTCTGCCTGGCACACCTCTACGCTCTAGTTCTTGTAATGTTTGCAAAAATGACACAATACCACTCTTTGTGATAAAAGCAACACTAATTGCAAAGCTGTCACATTTAAGCAGTTCATCTTCAATTGTCACACATACCTTCTGACCATTCTTGTTATCATTATAAATAAACTGTGGTCTATATGCTAAATTAGAGCTAAATATGCTATTAATAAAAGCTGTATTAAACCCTTTTTGAAGTTCGGTTATTTTTTCTTCGGTCATCCCATCCGCTCCTTTGTTCTCAAAATACATTAGCCTATATTCTATAACTTGCTCAAAGGACTATATCCCCATACTACTATAATAATTCCTCAAATCCTCCGCTATTTGTTCCTTTACCCTCTGATAATCTGCCTCTTCCATTTTAGAAAAAAGTGCATGGTTCATAGAAATTACCCCTAAGTCTTTCGAATGATATAAGAATCTTTTTCGCTCAAACTTTTCAAAAGGATTAGTTAGCATATTTGCTTTTATCATTTTCCTATCCTTCAGATTTTCTGCATTATAAGGGCAACTTGGTCTATCTACTGGCAAACCGCGCGCGATTCTATCCTCATAAAATGCAATATAGTCACTTAATACCTCTTCTATATTGGCATCGCCAATAGAATTCACATTTTCCAAAAAGGAAAGTAAAAATGGCATCTTATAGGACAAGGAATAATCTCTTTCCTCCAAGAAATCAAAGAAGTCTTGCTTAATTGTTTCCTCTGTGTGCTCTGGAATGTCTAGTTCCTGTCTGATTCGCTTTACATCCTCTGGACTAAATAAGTATATCTGCTTGCTTCCAAATGGATAGGAAACTGTTGGCACAATCTTTCCTTTCTTTATCCAGCTTGTAATTGTTCCTGTGCTGACATAATACTCACGTGCCAACTGCTCTTGACTTAAATAGTCTCCGTACTTATCTTCAAAGCTAGTAACATCAACTTCTACAATACGTTCTACTCGTTCTGTAAGACCATCTATTTCTATCATATCCCCCACAGAATATGTTCTGCAGGCAATATTACCAAACGGAACATACATAGCATTTTGAAATATACTATGCATAGAACAAGGGCGTGCCATCGCTCCGTACTCATCTACTACATCTATTACAAACACATTCTTCTTAGCATCTGTCTTTCGAAGCCCTCGTCCTATCTGCTGTAAATAAAGCACCTTAGACAGTGTAGGTCTTGCCATAACAAGAATTCCAAGCTCCGGATAGTCCCAACCTTCTGAAATCATATTACAGGCACATAAAAAACGTATCTTTTTATCCTTAAAATCTGACATAACCTTATCTGCATTCTTTGTCTGTCCGGTATAAGATTTCGCACTGATGCCTGCCTCATTCAAAAGTTTTTCCATCTCTACCGTGTGTTTTGTATTTACGCAGAAAATAATCCCTTGACGATTTGCAACTTCTCCATCGCAGAAATATTCCTGCAATACATTTACAATCAACTCATTTCTGGAAGTAACACGAATACTCTTTTCTAAATCTGCATTGATATAATCTTTCCCGTTAAAACGTACATGACTTAAGTCTATATTTGTTTCAATACGATATACATTCGCCTGCGCCACAATGCCTTCTTCCATTGCCTGAATCAATGATAATCCTGTTTTATAACTACCAAAAACACTTTCCAGTTTCTTCTTATCCGGTCTTTGGTCAGTTGCAGTCAAACCAATCATAAACTCTGGTGTAAAATATTGAATCACTCTTTTCAGCATTGGTGCAACGCCATGATGTGCTTCATCTATCACGATATATGTATACTCTGTTGGTGATATTTTCGTATAATTCCTTACTATATATGCAAAGGTATTGACTTCTATCTTATCCTTGTACTCTCTTAATGACTCATCAATTCGATTATGCCAGTCTTTTACGATATTCGTATTTGGAGCAAGTACTAATGCTTTAAACTCTGATTTTCCTGCCGCAAAGGCACGCATATCTTCTTCTACAATTCTTGACTTACCACTGGCTGTTGGAAAGACTATCAGAAAGGTATTAATGCCTTCTATCCTTTTCTTTTCAATATCTTGTAACGTTGCTACCTGATGGTCGTATAGTTTCACTTTTCGGTCAATAAGTAACCCATTTTCCTCAAACTTACTCACATCATCTCCAAAGAAGGTTCGAATGTCATCTTCTATACGACTTTCAAACTGGCAATCTTCTGTTGAAAAGCGGTACAGTTTAATTCCCCACTGAGTACATGTATTCTGCTTACGAAGCTGTTTCCTATAGTTCTCCATTCCAATACTCTGTGGATGATGGTAAGACACCCCATTTTCTTCTACTGCAATGCCACCATTATTCAATCTCACATAGTAATCCAAAAAATAATTATGACCATCTGAGTCAATTACCCCATATTCTTTCCAAAGATATTTCAGTGCATTCATGCCATATACATTGGTAAAGTTTCTTTCAAATAACAACTCCAACGGAGACGCGTCTGCATTTTCCTCACGATTAGCAACACGTATCTTAAAATCCATATCTACATGTTTTTTGGTATTCTGCACAACCTCTTCTATGGTATCTATATCCTCTGCCAGAAAACGAAATACTTTTTCATAGCGGTGCATATAATAATTCTGCTTCTCCGTAATTAATGTGTACGGAAACACATCATCTTTGGAATCACATTTGCAAATTCCTTCATCTACAATAATAACGTTCTGATCTATGACATAAAAATAACTTTTACCACCATTTGGATATTCCACTACTTCTTTCGCAGAAAGAGATTCAACCATTTTTCTTCACCTCGTCCCGGTCTTACATCTGATGTAATCCAAGTTTCTTCTACTTCAAGTCTACCTACCATTTGAAGCAATTGTGCTATCCGTTTTTCCGTCATATCTATAAAGTATCTTCCATTTCGAACTCCTTCGAAAGTTCCATACTTAAAAGAGGTATAAATAAGACCATTTTCTTTCAATGCCATTACCATTTTCTTTATAACATCTACAAGTTCATCATATGGAAGATGTAATATGGAAGAACACGCCCAAATAGCATCATATTTTTCATTCTCTTGCAAATCTTGGAAGAACATGTTTTTCACTTCGATACCTGCATATTCACTTGCAATCTTACATAACTCTTCTGAACCGTCAGTTGCTTCCACCAAATACCCTTTATTCAGAAAATATTTTGCATCACGCCCTGACCCACAACCAAAATCTAAAATATAGGCTCCATTATTCAACTTATCCAAAAACTTATTTTGAGCATACGAAAAATCAACATTCACAGTACCTTCTGTAAATGCTTTTGCATTTGTGTTGTAATATGATAATGTTTGATCTAATTTCATCTTCTCTCCTTACTCCTCCACCATATACACTGAAATAGGCACTCCACGTTCTGTTGGTGCGTTTCTATGTCTACTATCGCTTATTTCTTCCCGCGGTTCATCTACAATTGCAATAAATTTCTTACCACAATCCATCAGTCGTGCAATGGTTTCATTTTTGTAACGTGTTATATACCCTAACAAATCATCTTCACCATAATAGACACCAACTGCCCATTCATCGAACTCATTCTCTGCATCTCTATACAGTTTTAGCTCTGTTCCAGGAAGCAATTCCTCCAGATTCTGTTCATCTTGTTCACCTTCGATATGAAAGCTCATGCCTGCAATGGCTGTTTCAAGAACTTTTATTTGTGTTCCTTTTTTCTTAAATACGTTCTTCTGAAAGAATCCTGCTTGTAATGTCTCTTTTTCCTCTTGGTACATATATTCTGACATTTTCAACCTCCATGCTGCGACTGCTTTTTAGGAGCAACTTATATCTCTAAGTTTTGGCGCAGCACAAAACTTGCAAGGTTGAAAATTTCGATATATGATTTTCAACCTTTACACTCCTAGCATTTCTGTAATTTGTCCATTTAGTTCCATTAAATTTTCACTACATGCATTCATGCGATTTTCCAAAGATTTCAAATACTCTTTTGTCATTTCTTCATTTTGCAAGGTTTCTTTTGCAATGAAAGGAAATCTGGTCTGAATTTTCTCAATTTCCACCCAAATCCCCTGTTCTCTTGCTTTATACTGCTCTTTTGCACTTAACAAAACCCCATCTTCTTCCAATGGTTCAAAGCACTCAAACACCTCTGCTGCCAGAGAATAGTCTTCCATTAATTGCTCTACAATTTCTTCAGGATTTCCCACTTCCACTTCGGTAGTGATCGGTATTTCAAATGCTAATTCCTTCGCATCTTTTGCATATAACATTTCATGTGCCAACCGCAATTCTTCCAACTGTTGTTTCTGATATGCAGCCAAAGCTCTCTTATATAGCTGTTTCTGAAACTCTGTAAGTTCCTTATGAACCTCTGGATGAAAATCTCTTACAATCTCTTTATAAAGCTTTTGTAATTCCTCTTTTTCTTCCTGAGATAGATTATTTTGCAAAGAATCCCTTTTATAATTTTGGTTCAATTGCTCCAACTGCTGTTTTCGTTCTTCTTCTAATTGCTTTTCTAGTGCTTCTAAGTCAACCGGTTCTCGTCTGTTTATAGCGGTCTGAATTAACTGTTTCTTTTTCTCTGCCAAAGCAACTTCCAATTCCGCTTTTAACACCTGTTCCTCATATACACCAATCTTTTGCATGTATTCTTCTCGTAGTGCCGGTTCTTCTACATAAAGCAGTTTGTCTCTCTTTTCCAACGCAACCAGCAATGCATATTTAATTGCAAGCACTTCTTTTTCAAGCCATTTGGAGTAAGTCTGTTCTAGCATGATAATTCCTCCTCTACTGCTTGCTGAATGTCACTTTCTGTTAATACCACCAAATCTTCTTCCGACATTTCCGGTAAAGATGCTATACGATCGGCCTGACAGCAGATTGCAGTTTCAAAAATATTTCTTATAGTACGTGCATTACCAAAATGTTCCTGTCTATTTTCATACATTACATGGAACTGTTCCAATAATTTTGCAGCCACTTCATCACTGATACAATATCCATTATTTGAACAAAAACGCTCGAATATCTTCAGCAAGTCGCTTCCTTCATAATCTGGAAAGTGGAAAAACTTATTGAATCGTGATCGAAGTCCTGGATTGGAATCAATAAATTTATGCATCAATTCATCGTAACCAGCCACGATTACAACTAAATCATCTCTATGATCTTCCATTGCTTTTAAGAGAGTTTCGATTGCTTCTTTTCCATAACTATCTTCTCCCTCTCCTGCCAAAGAATAGGCTTCATCAATAAAAAGTACTCCGCCCAAAGCTTCCTGAATCACCTTTTGTGTCTTAATCGCTGTCTGTCCTAAATATCCGGCTACTAATGCACTTCTGTCGGTTTCTACAAGCTGTCCTTTTGCCAAAATTCCCATTTTATAATATAACTGTGCTACCAAACGTGCGATGGTTGTCTTACCCGTACCCGGATTACCTGTAAACACTAAGTGATATGAAATAGTAGGTACTTTTAAGCCCTTTTCTTTTCTAATCTTTGCAACTTTAATAAAATTCAAAAGACTATATACGTCTTTCTTTACTTTTTCCAAACCAACCAGACTATCTAATTCCTGTAATAACTCTTCCAATGTTTTACCATCTGGGGTGCTGACAGTTGCATTCTCCATATTGTCATTTTCCTTACTTACCGTATTAATGGCATTAATAATAGCATCAACTTTATCATTTAGATTATTAATAAGCGGCTTTTGTTCCTCATTTTCTCTCTTATAATATCCTTCTTTATTTAACCCTGTAATATGACTTTCTGGTTTAAATGCAGTATCAAAAAACTCCGCTTCTTCCTTCAAACAACATTCGCTTAATTTATCTATTGTATTGGTCCAGCACTCAGCTTCCTGTATTGTAAAATCCCCATTAATCAAAGCAACTGCTGCCAAAAAATCTCCAATACTATTAATAACTTCCTTCTGCCAAGCAGGGACATTCATTTCCTTCAAAAAGATTGGAGTAAGCACTTCTCGCTTTTCTTCTCCGCAGCAAGACATAGCTGTAACAATCTGCTCCATGGTATACTCTTTTCCAGTTAATGCTTTAATTGCCTCGCCATACTCTTTTGCATAGAAAGAATTACATGCCCACATACGCAAGCTGATGCTAAGAAGAAACTTTCCTATCATCACCTTGTCTGCATTCAGATTATATTTAAAAACTGCGTTTATTACTTTATCGTAACTACCTTTTAGCTCTTGAAATTTATCCATTTCTGCCCCCTGAAACTCCACTATCAGCGAAGTCCTTACACTTGTATTCTGTATCTTTAATTATACCAAAAACGATTTCTATATACTATCTAATTTTTAGCCAAACACCATTACCCTCCAAGTCAATAAAATCATTTTCCACTAATAGCTTTCTTTCATCAACCTTTCCTGTTCAATCTGTTCAAAAAGCAATTCCAGTCTGTCCTTCTTTTTATTCTTATAAGAATACTTATCGTGATAATAGATATATCTTACAACATCATAGAAATTATGCATTGAGATATTCTCATCTGTTAATGGTAATTCTCTAAGTCCTTTTTTCCACTATTATATCTTTTTTGTTTAGACATAGGCTTCCAGTATATTCTTCTCCACACCGCTTTATTTCCACAGCAGGTACAAGGTCTATATCCTCTAAAAAATATCACACCAAAAGTCCAATAAAACGGACTTTGGTAAAATATGACTACAATTAACCAATGT
>CAZRLE010000071.1:7365-9751 GCA_964600705.1 uncultured Lachnoclostridium sp.
TTAATTTTTTCTTATATCAAAAATAAAACCATAGATTTGCATTTTTTATCTTTAAATAACAAATCGGCAATAAACATAATTTACTGCCGACTTGTTATATTATTATTCGCTCTTATCTTTTGAATTTGCTCTATCTATTGTCATTCGATGAATACTCGAAATCTCTGCAAGTACCCCTTCCTTTATCACCTTTCCGAGATTTAACGGTGTGTAACTGCACACATTCGCTGCCAAATTGATATGCTTACAGCCTTCCTTGTATAGTTCCATCTCACTATGATCATGACCATGTATATTTAAGCACCATGGCAATCCATACACTGGTTCATGAGATAACAATATTTTCTCTGCAATAAATAGCGGACCTGTATAAACTTCATCAAAACAATTCTTATATGCACCTTTTACATCATGATTTCCAAGAATCAGTATCTTTTTTCGTGCCTTAATATCTTTGATCTCCTTTTGTTTCTATCAATGAATCCAATGAATATGTATCTTCTATTTGCTGTCCCTTTTCACGTTGATATGATTTAACAATTTGATTATTAATCATCATTGCAATCTCATACACCTTAGAAAAGTTCATGTAATATACGTTAAAATCGTTGTGACCTTCGTTTCTATTCATTGGCTCTCACCTTTCTTTCAAAAACTCCATTTTTCCCAAAAAGCATTCCGGTAATAAACTCATTTTATTACCGAAATACTATCTTTTATTTACATCCTTCTTGCTTCGACAAATCCTTCGTATGTTTCACACACGTTCTCCATAGCTTTACTCCAAAGTAATCCAGCAGGAACTCTGGAAATGCACTCAATACAAATACCATTTGTTCCCAAATCTCATCCTCTTCCATTTTATATATTGCCAAAGGACCTAGCTCTTCTGCATACTGCTCATAAGTAATTGTTCTCTCGCTATCCACAAGACACGAAATTCGCATAGCAAATACCTCTATTAGACTCTTCCAAACGGTAATATCATAATCTTTGAAGCTTGGATGAAGAGAATGTTCTGCAGATACAAATTTATAATTACCTATCTCTGCTATCGGTACGAAACACTGCCCTTCTTTTCCGCACTTACCTTCTTCAAAGTCTCTCAATGCTTCCACCATTGGATAACTAATATAAAGCTTTCCATTTTCAGTCTCATTATCAAAACTTACCAACATCTGCTCTAACGCATCAGAATCATCGTCTTCGCTCAAGTTGTTTTGATGTCCATCATAATCGAAAAAGAGATATACCTCCGAGAAATCATCTCTGTTAATCCCTTCCAATTGTTCTTTCAATTCTTCATGTTCTTCCCTTAACACTTCAATGATATCCGTATCAAAATCATCTTCTTTTAGCTTTTTCCAAAGCATGTAGATGTTCTGTCCGGCAGGAAGTGTAATAATCTTGAAATTTGCATGAGCAAAAAACACTTTGGATATATTATCAATGATAAGCGGTTCTCTAGCTTCTCCTTCGACTATAAATGCTTTATAGTCTTTATCTGCCATTAAACGCACCTGCCTTAAACATTTTCTGAAGGTTATGAGCCAAACGAAGCTCCTTCTCTGTCAGTTCAGATATTGCCTTAATCTTGTTATCTTTCAAGATAAAATAACAATCCGGTCTCAGCAAATCATTGCTCATAAGGTCTGTATTGTGTGTAGTTGTGAATATCTGTACTCCCTTAATCTCTCTTAAACGCTTTTCTACACTCTCTGACAATTCAAAATGATAAAATGCATCAAACTCATCAATGAATACAAAGGAAGCTTTTTGCATTTTAATATACCAATAATAGAAAAGAGCAAGTGACCTTGTTCCTGTAGAAGCGATCCTAAAGAAATCTACATCCTGATTATCAAAATGACAATAAATAGATTTCCTACCATCTACTTCACAAGGATATAAATCATAAACAATATCATTTTCTTTCAAGAATTCTTTAAATTCTTCTACTTTATCACTGTTTACTATTCCCTCTGCAACACTTTCGCTTCCATTCATAAATCCCTCATATCCTCTACTATCTAAGGAATAGAACAATAACATCCGATCCACAAAATCCATAAATTTCTTAAATATTTGATTTTCTGTATTATCTGCTAAAATAGAATTACTATTAACATACTTCACTCTTGATATAGGACTTTCGTTTTTGATTGTCGCATTTAACGTTTCAGAACCTTCCAGACGTGTAAATCCTTCACCTTTCACAAAGTCATAATATACTACTTCTTTTTCATCAATAGATAAACTTTCATCTTGGAGTGTATCCACGTTAGATTTCTTATATCTGTAAGTAACTTCATGACCATCGAATGTAAATATATATTCGAATTCTGCAAAAGATTTTCTTCCACTCATATTTAAATATAAATCATAA